>CAYLQB010000029.1:0-10648 GCA_964385745.1 uncultured Methanosarcinales archaeon | reverse complement strand
TTATAAAACCAAAATTAATTATTACTCTGGGGAATTACTCAACAAAATACATCCTTAAAATGTTTTCGATAAGCCCTCAGTCAATAAGCAGGATTCACGGTCAGATATATGAAGTAAATAACTTATTTTATCATTTGAAGATTATTCCGAGTTATCATCCAGCAGCTGCGTTGTACAATCCGAACATGAGAAATACGATAAAAAATGATTTCAAAACAATAGGAGAAGAAGCTAATAGAATAATAAAAGAGGAACAGAAATAAAACAGGGTGAATAGTTATGAATACAAAAGAAGTTTATCTTAATATGCAGGAAGAGAACAGAAAAATTGAAAAAAATTTAGAAGGTATAAAGCATAAGATAGTTGTTTTCTCTGGAAAGGGAGGTGTCGGGAAGACCATGTTCAGCATAAACCTCGCATACTCCATAATGAAAGCTGACAACAGCATAAAAGTTGGTTTGCTCGATGCAGACATAACAACACCCAATATTCCAAAGATACTTAATATTGATGGAGAGTTAAGAGCAAAAGATAATAAAATAGTACCATATGAATATAAGGGGGTTGAAATCGCTTCGACTGCCTTTATGGCAAAAAAGAATGACGCTATAATATGGAGGGGACCTTTAAGGTCCAAACTCATAAATCAATTCTTATCTGATGTTGAATGGAAAGCAAACATATTAATAGCGGATTTGCCTCCAGGTACAGGAGATGAAGTGCTGACAATAGTTCAAAGCATGAAACCAGACATAGCAATAGTGATAACAACACCCCAGGAATTATCTCTGCTCGATGCGCGAAGGAGTTTAGTTATGGCGAAGAAATTCGTTAAGAATGTGCTTCTCGTTGAAAATATGTCATACCTAAAATGTCCAAAGTGCGGTGAGAAGATAGATATCTTCGGAGAGGGAAACTCAAAAAAATTAGCGGACGAGCAAGAAGTTCAATTTTTAGGAGAACTCCCTTTAGATGTTAATGCGAGGAGGGGAACTGACAAAGGAAAGATTGCAGTCATTGATTTAGAGAACAGTGATTTTTCAAAGGACTTTAAGCCGATAACAGAGAGAATACTCAAACTCTTAAAATAAGAAGGTGATAAAATGATAATTGGTGTTCCAACTTATGATAAAGAAAATGTTGCAGAGCATTTTGGAAGGACAAAATATTTACTTTTAATAAATACAGAAACAAAAGAAAGCAAAGTTGTAGAAAATAAACACGATGAAAAACTTCCCGCTCTCGTTTTGAAGGAAAATAATGTTAATGAAATAATAGTCAGTGGAATCGGGTATAAGGCCTTAGAGTTGTTAAAGAAATTCAGGATAAAAGCATTGAAAGCCAGATATGATAATATTGAAGAAAACATAAAACACATTAATGAACTTGAAGAGTTCAACAGCAATGAAGGATGTGAAGGAGAACATCATGAACACCATACAGATAACCAAATAAAATGATAATTGGAGTTACAGGAGGAAAAGGGGGAACTGGAAAATCAACTGTTTCAACTTCTTTAGCGTATTACTTATCCCAGTATTATAAGGTCTTACTCGTAGATGCAGATGTTGACTGTCCAAATGACCATTTGATTTTAAAGTCAAAATTCATAAGAGAAAGAGATGTCAATCAATTCATTCCAAGTTTTGATATGGACAAATGTACTTACTGTGGCCTATGCTCAAAGAATTGCAGGGAACACGCCATTGTTGTAGTTAAAAACAAACTGTTATTCTTCCCTGAGCAATGCAATGGATGTAAGACCTGCCTGTTTGTCTGTCCTGAAAAAGCAATAAAGGCAGGTAGTGAAGTGATAGGAAAAATAAAAGAATTCAGGGTAACAAAAAACCTAATATTGAAATCCGGCTTTCTAAATCCGGGCGTAGAAGAGAGTTCTGCAGTCGTCAAAAAACTGCTGGAGGAAGTTAATGAGGAAAAAGATAATTTCGATTTTATCATAATAGACACAGCAGCAGGAACACACTGTGATGTTATAAAGGCAATAATGAATACTGAACAAATATTATTGGTAACAGAGCCGACTCCCCTTGGCTTAAATGACTTGAAATTAATCAGTGATGTTGCATTGAAAATAAAAAAGGAAGCAAAAACAAAATTAAAGAAAGATGTTGAGATTCATATTGTAATAAACAAGTTTGGTTTGAGCAGGGAATATTCAGGACTTATAGAACATTTTTCAGCTGAAAAAAATATAATAATTATAGCAAGAGTAAATTACAGTAAGGAGATAATAAACAAATACATCAATGGAGAAGCAATAATGCACCCTGAAATAAGAAAAATAGGGGATTATTACATGAGTATAATGGGATGAATTAAGATAAACAACAGTAAAAGACAATGGGCAATAAACCTGATTCAACAAAAAGACAGATTAAAATAAGAAGTGCAGGGAGCATCAAATGAATAAAGAAGTAAAAAAGCAGGATGAGGAGAAGATTACAAGGATAGTTGTAGCATCAGGAAAAGGAGGAGTTGGAAAGTCATTAATAAGCTCAACGATAGCGACTTTATTATACAAAAAATATAGATTAATATTAGTGGACTGTGATGCAGATACTCCCAACCAGAAGATTTACTTCTCAAAACATATAAAGGAAATAAGCTCACAAAAGCTTGAAGCTGAAGAGAAGGCCTTCTTAATAAAAGAGAAATGTACTTCGTGCAGAAAGTGCCTTGCGTGCAGTTTCAACGCAATAACATTCAAAGACAATTACCCGGTTATAAACCCTGTCTTGTGTGAGGGCTGCGGTTTATGTGCTGTTGTATGCCCTGAGAATGCCCTTGAAATAAGGAGAGTTGAAAACGCTGAGATTAAGACATTCCAGAGTGATTTAGGTTTTAAAATGGTTATGGCACAACTTTACCCGGGAAGTTCTGGCTCTGGAAAGATAGTTGATTCTGTAAAGGAAGAAGCAGAAAAAATTGCATTAAATGAGAAATCAAAACTCATTATTTACGATGCGGCAGCAGGAATTGGTTGCCCTGTTATATCATCTATAAAAGGTTCTGATTATGCAGTCCTAGTTGCTGAGCCGACACCAAGCTCATTAAGCGATTTAAAGAGGGTCTTCTTTATTACAAAACACTTTGGCATAAAAACAGGAATCATAATCAACAAATATGATTATAGTAAACATATAAGCGAAGAAATTGAGAAATACGCAAAGAATAATGGAGCTGAAATACTCGCGAAGATACCTTATGAAAGACAATTCATAAATGCACTTGTTAACTTAGAATTACCTGTGCTGTATGATGAGAGATTAAAAAAATATTTCAGGAATATAAAGAAGAAAGTGACAGAAGTAATTGAGAACAAGTAAAGCACAAAGCAAGAATCATTTAGGATGATTATAGAACCCTTCTATATCACTAACAGCTTCATTGAAGAGTTTTATCGCTTCATCCTCATTTAAATCTTCAGGTATAATAATATAAGGACGCGTTGTTTTCCCGACTGAATAGAGGGACTGTAGTCCTTTACTCTCATCTATATTTAAAATATCCATAACTCTTGAAGCATTGTAAGGATTATCCTTATCAGGGAAATAAAGCATAATCCATTTAGTACCTCTCAGGGTATTTAACCATAATACTGCATCTGGTTTTGGCATTCCAGCAACAACCTCCTTCACTTTTATAGGACGAGTAAAAAACATCTCTAAGCCCTTCTGCTTGTTTAACAGATAGTTAATAGGGGTGAATGATTTTTTCCAAGATGAGGACTTAACAGAAATATAATGTAAAATTGTCTTCTCGTTTTCCCATTCTTCATTTTTTATCAGATTCAGGAAAAAGTCCTCATTATGAATAATGATTTCATAATTCTTGGAAGCATTATGATACTCATTTATTTTGTGATACAATGTTTTAATGCCTGAATAAGCATAAATAGATAACAGAACAAGAGCGAGGGCTATCCCCTTATTTATCCTGCGTGGAAAGAGAGGCCATAAGTGAGAACTAAAAGTTGAATCATAAGAATCAACTCTCTCTTCCAAAGGTCCTGAGGGATTATTTATGCTCATAAGGAGAAGGTAGGAAGGACAATATAAAAAGTTTACGATTTTTACCACCGCACAATAGATACCACTTAAAATCTTCAGGTCAGAATAAGATATTAGCAAACTATTAAACTCAACAATTTATTAAGTTCCCATTAGAATCACAGCACTTTGGGTTTGCCGGACTAAGAACCTTATCTTCTGAGAATTCACTTCCGCAGACACATCCGCATTCTGGTATGTCCTTAAACTTCTTGATTACAGGACATTTTGGAAAAGAACAAGTTGCGGGATTATTTTTACATTCTGAATGCCAACAGCAGGAATCCCTAACAAGATAACCTGCAGATGTAGCAGAAGCGGAATCACAATGATAATTGTTAAGAGCTAATTTACTCAAACTGCTTTCGGAATTATAAGCAACATGATAAGCTGTTGGATTAACTGAAGTAAAACAATATTTATTTTCACAGTTGGATGGATTTTTCAAGAAGGCCAATTGCGGAAACTCTGAGACGAGAGAAACATAGTTGTTGCCATTGAGTAAAGAAGCAAGAATTTGTTCATCAGAGAAAGCGTCAAGGTGCGGATAAGAAAAAACTGCGAGATTTAACTCATCTTCCAACTTTTGTAATTGCTTATCATCAAATTTAACGAGTTTATAATCATTACCATAAACATCATCAACGACATTGCTTGTTCCTCCGATAGAGAGAGTATTAACCTTTTCAGAACAGGCCTTGTAGCAGTTATACTCATCATTTTTAGTGTTAGTAGTAGAAAAAATCAAAGGGTTCTCTTTAGTGAAGTCAAAATAAGGTGTCCAGCTGTTAAGCTCACCTCCTTCCACAGTGTCCCTACACATACAGATATAATTAGATGGCTTGTTGGTCAGTGAACAACCGCTCAAAAATACAACACTCAAAGACAATAACACCAAAATGAATATGCTGAATTGAAGTTTTATCATATTATCACCTATTTGATTATTACTTCTATTTTATATTTATAAGGCCAATCTTCCCGCTGTCCGATTTATCTGTATATTCTGTGTAGTATAAATGATTATCATCATAAAAATAAACTGATTTTATCATTTTATTTTCTATCGTTGGAGATGGAAGGTCTGTTGGAACAGCAGGCAGAATGTATAAATTAACTGGAGAATTTTTTGGCTCTCTGTTGTTAAGTGTGTAAGTCAAAACAGCAATTTTTCCTTCAGAATTGACACTAATCTTACGAACCCGGTTCTCTAAAGAAATAGCAGGGTAACTTTTCAATATTATATTACTAACATCCTCTCCAATGATAGGTGTGTATCCGAATATTACTGATTTCTTGTTATTCCCATAGTTTGAGTTAGTTACTTTATTGCAATTTATAGAATAAAGCAAAGTACTACGATCACTGCTTTTTGTATGCTGTATAGCAATGGAAGAAGGCGCACAACCGTCTCCTATGGAAGGTGGTAAATCTGTTTCTTCATAACCCTTTAATTCCTCTCCGTTATTCTCGTCAAAGTCAGATGTATAAAAATGGATTATCTTTGGATTAGAATCACCAGAAGTCGAACCTTCACTAAGAACTGCATAAATGACTGCCTTATTATTGTACTTTAAGTTATAATCAGATGTATTGGCAAGAGCAATGTCACTAACTACTCCCTTTTTAGCAATCAAAATGGCTTTTGAGTTGTGATTTGCTTTATTTAATTTGACAATATAATTATAATTCTTTTTGGATGATGCATCAACGAAGAGTATATAAAAATTATCTTTATCCTGTATCAAACGAATAGGCACACCTATTTGACTATATCCTGCATGTTTTATATCAATTTTTGATTCTTTGCTACAATTTAATATATTTTCCTCTCCTTCCTGATTAAGATTGCAGTTTGAGAGATTATACAGAGAATTGGGCTCTTGTGAAGAGATTACAAAAAAGTTGTGGCCATCCCTGACTAAATCATATGGCTGAAGAGTTTTAATAACATTCGTCCCTTCTTCATTTTTCTTCTCTTTATTATTTGGTTCATTTGGTTCATTATTCTGATTATTTTTTTCGTTTCCATTGTTATCCCCACCAGATGAACTTTCATCCTTCAGTACATCATTCAAATAATCAGATTGTTTTTCCAGGATTACATTATCAAAACAAGGAGAATAAGCTGAACTGCTAGAAGTAACTAACAGAGTGTAGTAATGAGGTTTCATAGGAGCGGATATGTAATATACTTTCCCTTGATTCTTCTCTTCTATAACTCTCCTCCAATCCCCAGCACAGTCAGAGGCAGGATTACCTGAAGAATCTATATGTTTATCATCTATAATTAGTTTAGCAGTGCATAAATTGTCCTGTCCTTTCCCTTCTTTTGAATTATGTGATAAGGTAAGAAGATAAGTGTATGCTGCTCCAGATTTGTCAAGATTTCCATCCTCATCAGTCCCTTTTATTAGTATATGAGCACCCTCTGTACAATAAGAGGTAAGTAAATAAACCCCCTTTTCTAAACTGAATATTTGACCGACTTCTCCTCTTGATTCTGCATTTTGTGTTATGTGCAAACCATTACTCCCTTCAGAAGCACAACCTGTATCTTCCTCAAAGCCGTTTTTATAAACCTTCCAGTCGGCAGGTTTGCCATTATTGTTATCCTCAAAGTTATAATTCTTCAAAATATTTTTAGTGCTTTTGAGATTGTAATTCACTTTGATTAGGTTGACATTATCAACACAGACATTGTTATCTGCTTTTTTCATAACACTCGAATCAATATTGATTGAAACATTATAATCCCCCTCTTGGGGAACACTAACAAAGTCAGAACACATATTATTCATGTTGAATATGTTCCTATTAAATACAATTGAATGAGCTGACTCATCTGCAAGAGTCAATTTCAGAGCATCATCACCTCTGCAGTCAGCAGCAAATAGATAAACTCCCTTATCAAGGTGTATTGTCTGGTCTGCTCTTTCCTGGCTTGAATTCAAATGCAACCCATAATTTCCCTCAAACTTACAAGAACTTGATGCCTTAACCTCTTCTTTATTGTTAAACCATCCCTTTAGATTACCGGTTTCAACAGATTCAAAGTCAGGATTAGAAAACAAATTCGCTCCTTGTTTGCCTGAACTCCCTCCTTCACAAGTTTTAGTTCCTCCATTCCATTTAGAATTATCATTACACAAGCATCTATAAGTCCCGTGAGATAATCTGCATATCAAACCCTTTGAACTATCGCAGGTGACGCCATTGTTTGCACTACCGCATAACTCATTATAAGAACCTGTCCTGCCCCCTTGACCTTTTGAACCACGGTTAACCTTCACAAGTTTAAGATCATCAAGATAAATTTCACAATCAGAAGAGGATGAGAAAAATACCCTTAATTTATATGGATTAAATACATCCTTATCAGTTATGGAAAATTGCTCAACTGAAAACTGAGTAAAACTGGCTGAACTTTCTATCTCCTTACTCACATATCTTTTACCTGCTTCATCTTCAACAAACTTGCCTGTGCTGTCTACCAAACCAAGCTCAGCAGTAAATTTACAATCAGGAGAAGATTTTGCATAACCAGATAAAACAAAGGTATCGCCCGAGCCAAAACTTGTGGATATATCCTGATATAGAGAAGAATCCTTGAGCAACTTTGCAGATGAAGTTCCTATTCTTCCACCATTGCTTAAAAAACTAACACTCACAGAATTCCAGTTCTCTTTACCATTTTCAAAGCCAGGATTCAATATTAAATTACCTGCAATATCTTGTGAGGCATCCTGTCTTATGAAAGTACTATACTGCTCCATAACAGAACTTAGCTCTTTGTTTACTTCAGGATTGGCATTTAATACAACGGGATGACACTTGCCTAAATCACATTTTCCTGTCTTAGCATCAACATTTCCGCACAACATAGAAGTTCTTATCTTACCTTTCTTATCAACTTTCAGGTCAAAGCACGAACCGTTCAGCAGAGTTCCGTGGATATAATAGTAATCACCTGCAGGAATAGCTTTTCCAAGCTTTGAATCATACTTTGCACGCGATGCTATAGAAGCAATGCCTGCTTTCTCAGTAGTACATGATTCTTCACAAATTCCTGTGCCTGGATTATCTCTGGAAGCACAACAGCTGAGTCCTTCTGCACAACCAGACAAACAGCACGGCTTTCCTTTATTTCCACATACTGAATCAGGAGCAATACTCTTTTTACAACAGAAAACATCACAAGAACCGCAATTCATGGGCTGCCCATTAGATTGTAAAACATCAGAAAATCCAGGAGTTGCACTACATATGCCCTGTCCTTTATCGCTATCCTTCAAGTAACGCCTGTCAACACAAAAACCTCCTTCATTAACACATTTCTGCTCAGCATCAGTCAACACAGGCAACTGCCCTCCACTGAGGGAAATGCCTCCTTTTATCGCACCACTATTGTAATGAATTGTTGTTAAATCACAAGTTTTCTTAGCATTAGAATCATCTGATTTAGGAGTTGAAATCCAGCACCTGCACAATAGGTCATTGCTTCCATCAACAAACTGACCGCATTGGGCAAGAGCACAGCCAGGATAACCCGCACTTATTGAAGGAACACAATCCACATAATTCTGAGCTTCTGATTTTGAAGAGACAACACTCCCCCAGTCAAAGGATGGCTTAACATAACAATCAGAATCCAAACAATCAACTTTCCCATCATTGTCATTGTCTACGCCATCATTACAGTTTGTTTCATGTGAAGAGACAACTCCGGAATCAGTACATTTTTGAGTGTTAGAATCAAATTGACTGCTTGAAAAAGTGCAAATATGCTTTGGATTACCCTTCTCATCTTTCACAACATCTCCATTCTCGTCCTTCTCCTCTGTAAGTTGTGGCTTATAAAAACACTTACCTTCAGAATCATAAGAGGAACAGCAGTCCTTTACATCTGAACTTTCCTCATTATTCTTTTTACATATCTGCTTTCTTACTTCCTCTGGACAGTTATCTTCAGGATAAACAGTGATGTTATGAGAATTGATTTCGTAATCATGAGCGTTATTCTCCCCCTGACCATATATTCCAGCGTGCAAAGTCACATTAACTGGTTCTTTTAGTTCAGGTAAATTAATCTCAAAGGAGCCCTTAAATTTATGAGTATCCCCTTGCTTATTGAAGTTTTTTATGGGAATTAAATGCATACTTTCTTTATCTGAATCAAATATTAAACCCCCTGACTCATTCAAGATTTTGTAAGAGCAGGTCTTATCATTCAAACAGGATAAATACTTTCCTGTTGTTCCATCATAAATATCAAGATAAACACCCGTGGTACCAGATAATTTATCTACAACATTGAAAGGATATGTTTTTCCAGAACATACTTTATCCACATCAACACCTACACCAACTCCTGCATTAGCAGAAGGATTAATTTCCTCTGCCTTCACAAACTCAATCTTGTTATAACCTCCTGGTTTAACTTTACATTGATACTCTTTACCACCAATATTAACAGAAACATCAGTATTAATACTCTTCCCCATATAATCTTCAACTGAATACTCACACTTAGGATATGCATCAACAATAACTCGACCGCCTTCATGACTTCCAGAAGTTATTCCTTCTAACTTGGGTTCTTTAGTAGTATCACAATAAAAGTTTATTTTGTCTTTATCCTTATCAATCGCATTCTTAGAATTTATATGCACATTTATTTTTACTGTATCACTATTCTCCCCAGGTTTAGCAGGCAAAGTTAATTTTATAGTTTTGTCTCCAGCAGGTTTATAAGAGCTTGTGTCTAAGATAGTTGTATCAATAGAGTAAGTGCATTTAACATCTGGCTCTTTACCCTCAACACATTTACCATCAACACAATTCAAACCATTACAACAAGGCCTATACTTACTGAGGTCGGATTCGTCATCATTACAAGCAGAGCCCTTAATCCTGCAACAGTGAGCAACGCCATTAACTTCTTCACAAACTCCATCCTGATCATCAGTAGTGCAATCTAAAACAATAAGGTCTCCAGAAATATCTTCACTTTGAAAAAGCGATTTTGCGGAAACTGTTGAAGTTTGTTCATTTGAACTCTCTATAGTGTAAGAAGTGCAATGATTTCCACCATAATCTCCATGAGATAAGGAAGTTGTATCTAAACAGATATAATCCAACACTGCTGATTTATCTGATGTACATTTATTGTATTTATCACATTCCCCACCTGCGTAAAATCTTAAATGACCTATCTCAATATTGTTACATGTCTCTGGGCGAATTATTGAATTACTATACTTTGATGTATAATAAGTTTTACCAGAAGGACTACCAGGAGAAGGACTCGGTGGATTAGAAGGACTTGATGGATTAGAAGGATTAGAAGGATTCGAGGGAGAGGAACAAGGATTCCCATTCTCTGAAGAGGATACTTCTTTATGATAACCATTAGTTTCATCATGACAACAATAAACCCTCTGATTATGATCCCATCCTTCAGTAACCTCCTCAGGAGTAATAGGAGTAGAACCACACATACACGCAGTTGATAAACCACTTATGGCTTGATTCTCATCACAAGAAGACAGCAAACAACCGTTATTTTTATTTGGTG
>CAYLQB010000028.1:0-10688 GCA_964385745.1 uncultured Methanosarcinales archaeon | reverse complement strand
CAAAGTAGTTCAGAGAATATAAAAAGATAATTTATATTTAGTATTCTTTTTTTAATAGCCGGCAAGTTTGCTTATTCCAAGTCCAAGCAGAAGTATGAAGATAAGCCAGACACCATAAACTCCCAGCGCTTCTTTCCAATCTATTTTATAGAATCTTATGAACATATAGTAAACGCTGGCGAAAGTTATTATTGCCCAGATGATTTTAACAATTCTTAGAGAATTTGGTATTAGTGACCATATAAATAAGAAAACAATAAATAAAGAGGACATGTCAAATGCAGGCAGGAATGTAGTTTCCTTAAATCTGAAAAGAACACTTAATTCTCTTATTAACCAGCCGTTTATAAGAAGAAACACAGAGAGTGCTATAATGAGATATATTATGTTATTTAATAGATTAGTAATACCTAACATGCTATCACCTTTTTGTTCATAATTAAGTCAACTTTTTAAATCTTTTTAATTCTGTTTGAGTCATTAATGGACTTCATTGGACTTTCTCTTTCAACAGATTTTTAAATAAATATAACTTTCAACATAACATGTTAACCATAGCTGACACATTGAAATACTACAAGAGAGAAGATATTCGTGAGGAAATGGTTCGTCTGGCAGAAAACAGGGAAATTGCTGTCCGGTATGGAGACAAAGGTTTTGGTAAAAGGCCTGATGTTTTGAAATATAAAAATGATGTTTTAGAGTTAGCAAGGAATAGAGCAACGAGTTTTCACGCCTCTGAGGAACTCTGGACTAACCCGCTCCTTCTAGGCCCTGAACTTAAAACTTCAGAACTCAATGAGCTTAGAATTGGATGGGATTTAATCCTGGATATTGACTGCCACTTCTTTGAATATTCAAGATTAGCTGCAAAACTAATTGTTGACATACTTAAAAACTATGGAATAAAATCGATAAGCGTGAAATTCTCAGGTAATAAGGGCTTTCATATAGGTGTTCCTTTTGAATCATTTCCAGGCACAATTCAATCGACTGAAACAAGATTGCTCTTTCCGGAAGCACCGAGGAAGATTGCTCTTTACTTGAGGTACTTAATTAAAGAGAAGTTAGCTGATGAAATAATGAAGATTGAAAGGAACAATTTTGACAGTGTTATAAAGAAAGTTGGGAAGCCAATAAAGGAAATTGTTTATTATAAAACTGATACATTCGGTGAGAGAATCCCTATGCTCAATGTGGAGTCATTTCTGGAGATTGACACAATACTCATTGCTCCAAGACACCTGTTTAGGATGCCTTATTCTCTCCATGAAAAATCAAAGCTCGCTTCCATACCTATCCCTGCTAGCAGGATAATGGAGTTCAGCAAAGAAGAAGCAAAGCCGGAGAATGTTATTGTTGATGGAAAAAACTTATTTTTGGACAGGAGCAGAGTTATCAGGGGAGAAGCAGCCGCACTTCTTGTTCAAGCATTTGACTTTACTCCAAGAGTGACTGAGGTAGAGGAGGTTAAGAGCTTTGCCAGGAAGCATAATTTTGAGGAAATTAAAACTCCATTAACAAAAGAATACTTTGCTCCATGCATAAAAAATATTCTGAGAGGACTTGAAGATGGGAGAAAGAGAAGTGTTTTTGTACTGATAAATTACCTCAGAAGTTTAGGTTGGAGTTTTGATTCAGTAGAAAATCTCCTGCTTGAATGGAATAAGAGGAACAAAGAACCGCTCCGCGAGAATTATATAAAGAGCCAGTTGCAATACCAGAAACATGGAAACAAAAAAATTCTTCCTCCAAACTGCAACAACAAGATGTACTACAAAGACATTGGAGTATGCACTCCTGATTCTTTGTGCGAGAAAATAAAGAATCCTGTAAATTATTCTATAATAATGCTCAGAAAGAGGAATTCCAACAGTAAGAGCAGGATAAAGAAAAGAAAACCTAAACCTGCTAAGACAGCGAAGACAACCAAACCAGTTAACTCAACCGATAAAAGCAGAGGAAAAGAGCAAAAGGAGTAATAAAAAAGTAATAATTAAAGGGAGTATAACCGAGTGTATAAGATAATATGAAGATGAGATGTATTTGCCATCAATAACTTTTTCTTAAAAGTTCATACTCCCTATTGTTATTTTTAAACTCAATAACCCAAGCGCCGATATCTTCACTGTAACGTAAATAAGAAGGTGTTCCTAAAACTTTGACTCCATGGATAATATCATAATAAGTTATGTGCTTATGACCAAAGACCAACCAGTCGATGTTCTCCTTTTTAAGATTCACTTTATTCAAAGCTTCCTTCGGGCTGTGTGGCATTTTAAGAGGTGATGCTCTTGAGGGATGGAGGATTCTGAACCTGACATTATTAATTACTTTATCACCCATAAGATAACCGAGGAACTTCCAATTGGGGATTTTCAATTTCTTACTTATATCTACACCAAAATATTTTACTAAGCTCTCATCGTGATTCCCGCCAATCCAATAAGTCAGTTTTTTCAACTCACTCATTATATTACCTGCTTTCTCAATCATCTCATCTGTGTTTAAGGTCTCCAGATAATAATCCTGATCATAATAAACTCCCCTGCCGTCGAGTATATCACCGGCATGGAGAACAACATCAACCTCAGAATTAAAGAATCTTATGGTATCTTCCAAACTCTTGTAATCACAAAGCACTGAATTAATATGACTGTCTCCAAATACACCCACTCTGAACATAAATCAACCTCTGCCTTCATGTTTGTTTTGTCTGATTATCTTTTAACTTGCCTTACTTGCCGGTTATCCTGTCTAATATATATGAAGAATAATTAAAAAGTGAATAAACTTCTCTTGAAACAGGACTATAGGCCTCTTTTGATGATTGATTCAAAATATTCTTCAATTTAGCCACTTCTTCTTTTGGTGGTAACTCTATTGTTTTTATATAGGATAAATAGAATAACGGTTTTTTATCAGGTCTCTCATTTGGTTGTGATTCTGCTGTTGTTCTATCCTGCAATTCTATGGGTGTTCTGTCCTGTCGTGATTCAATTTGTTCTGCTGAGACCCTGTCTAACTTATGAGCAGCCCAAAATGATAAAAAAGTATAAAATCCCCTCATATCAAAGTCATCTATCTCAACATACTCACGATGATTTGGTATTAACGTGCTTCTGGTTTCATTGAGAAAGTGTGACATTCCTGAAATATCATCTTCGCTTAAAAATCTTGTCATAGAAGGGTTTACCATACTTATAACCTGCTTGGCTTTATGTACCTTTATGTAGATTTCCTTAATCTTATCAGATAATCGCGAGCCAGTTTGATATTTCCCTCCCTGCTTTGTTGGATTATGTGTAATAGAATTAATCTCCTCTTTGATATATTGCTCTGTTCCTTCCAATATACCCATGGTTATTGTTGATGGGTGAAGGGCAAGGACTCTCTCTGTTATAGTCCCAGCCAACTGAAAACTGTTAAGCTTATTTAGTTTCTCATCTAATTTGTCGTACATATCTTGATATAACTCTTTCATTAAAGAGCCCATTATTTCATACTCCCCACCCAATATTTCTCTATTTAAATTATCGAGAAACGATAAATTTGCATATGTATTCAGGATATCCAATAAAGATTTGTTTGTATCCTTATCATATGAAAACTCTTGAGCTAAAAGGGAAAACTTTGAATCAAGATAGTTTTTCAGCTCGCCCTTCTTTTTACTTAATTTTATTTTATTAATAATATCATGTAAGCCAGACATATAACCACCCTTCTTATTGATTACTTTTGCGTAGTACTGCTTATATTTAAATGTTATGGTGGTATCATTATGTATCCGGATAAAAGAAGAAGTTAGTGTCTTACAAGCTTAAACAAGAGAATTTATTTCTCTTCACTTTATTTCATTTTGTTACTGTGATTTACTTAATTATCTGCCTGCCTGTCTGATTCAATTAGTTCCTGTCTTATAACCTCAACATCAACAAGCTTGTCATCTTCATTAAGGCGGATTATCCTTACACCTTGGGTATTCCTTCCAATCACAGAGACCTGCTTCACAGGAACCCTTATTGTTATTCCGTTCTTAGTTATCATTATCAATTCATCGCTATCCAAAACACTCTTGGCTCTGATAACAAGACCATTCTTATCGCTTATCTTTATATTTATAACTCCCTTGCCGCCTCTGCCTGTCAACCGATAATCGCTTATTCTTGTTCTTTTGCCATAACCCTTCTCTGTTACTGTCAGCAATGTCCTTGTCCTGTCTGCGATAATCATGTCAACGACTTCATCGCTTACATTGTTTTTCTGCCTTAACCTTATTCCTATAACTCCACGGGCGTTCCTTCCCATAACCCGCACATTTTGTTCTTTGAATCTTACAGCCAGACCGTATTTTGTTGCGAGTATTATTTCCCTTTTGCCGTCGCTTAACCCTACACCGACGAGGGAATCACCTCTATCCAGGTTTATAGCTCTTATACCATTTCTGACAGATAAGAATTCCTCAGTCCGCGACCTTTTGACTATGCCTCTCCTCGTTGTAAATATAAGTAATTTATTGATAAAGTCATCCTGCTTCAAACTAATCATCTGGGTTATGACCTCATTATCATCAAGATTCAAAAAATTGATTAGGGGTTTTCCCTTTGATATCCTGTCATATTGTGGTATCTGATAGGCCTTGAGTTTATACACCCTGCCCATATTTGTAAAGAAGAGAATATAGGACAAATTCTTTGTTACAATAACCTCTTTTACAAAATCCTCTTCTCTTGTTGTCAATGCCCTTACTCCCTTACCGCCACGCGCCTGCAATCTGTATGTAGCTAAAGGGGTTCTCTTTATGTATCCCTTATTTGTCAGCAGGATTATTACTTCTTCATCTTCAACCATATCTTCGATATTTATATCAACAGATTCTTCATCAATAATTTCAGTCCTTCTTGAATCACCATACTTTTGTTTTATCTCGGTCGTTTCATCTTTTATAATCTTAAATATATTCTTCTCGTCCCCGAGTTTTTCAGTCAAGTCCTCTATGCTCTTGTCCAGTTCTTTAAGTTCATTATTCAATTTCTCCTGTTCAAGAGAGATTAATTTTTGAAGTTTCATATCCAGTATAGCACCTGCCTGAACCTGTGTCAGAGAATACTTCTCAATCAAACTCTGTTTTGCAGAATCAACTGTCTTCGATGATTTTATCAGTGTAACAACATCATCAATATTGTTTATGGCAATGATGAGACCCTGAACCACTTCTCTTCTCGCCTTTGCTTTTTTCAAATCAAAGGTTAACGCCCTTCTTATAATCATTCTCCTGTGATTAATGAAGCTCAATAGCATCTCTTTAATTCCGACAACTCTCGGCTCACCGTTGATTAAAGTCAGCATAATAATACCAAAGGTCGTTTGAAGTTTTGTATGCTTAAAGAGTTTATTGAGAATTATCTCAGGATTAACACCCTGCTTAAGTGAGATTACAACTCTCATGCCATGTTTATCGCTCTCATCCCTCAAATCTGATATGCCATTTATCTTCTTATCCCTGACAAGCTGGACAATATCCTTGAGCAGTTCAGCTTTATTTACCATAAAAGGGATTTCATCAACAATTATTCTTGTTCTCTTTCCTTTCTCCTCAAACCTTGTTTTTGCCCTTACGATTATCTGTCCGCGTCCTGTCTTATAAGCCCGGAAAATATTCTGCCTCCCATAAATAAGCCCTCCTGTTGGAAAATCAGGGCCTTTTATATACTTCATAATTTCATTGACATTCATATCCGGATTATCTATCAGATTAATAATCGCATCGCTTACTTCGCCTAGATTATGAGGTGGAATATTAGTAGCCATACCGACCGCAATTCCTGAACTTCCATTCAAAAGCAGATTAGGTATTCTTGACGGCAGGAATAATGGTTCGTCAAGAGAGTTATCAAAGTTTCTCGTAAAATCAACTGTTTCCTTTTCAATGTCCTTAAGCATTTCATCTGCAATCTTTGACAATCTGGCTTCTGTATATCTCATTGCAGCTGCTCTATCACCATCGATACTTCCAAAGTTTCCCTGACCCTCAACTAATGGATACCTCATTGAAAATGGCTGAGCCATTCTTACAAGAGCATCATAGATAGCAGTATCGCCATGAGGATGGAATTTTCCAAGAACTTCTCCAATTACTCTCGCACACTTCTTAAACGGTTTATTATGGGTTAAACCCATTTCATGCATTGCGAATAGAATTCTCCTGTGGACTGGTTTTAATCCATCCCTGACATCAGGCAAGGCCCTGCCCATTATAACACTCATTGCATAATCTAAGTAACTGGACTTCATCTCTTTCTCAATACTCTTTACAGAGGTGCTTGTACCATCATCAAATACTTTCCCTTCATGATGCTCGCTGTGCAAGCCATCAACTTTCTCTGCTTCACTGCTATTTTTGGGCTGAATATTTTTTGCATTTTCCTTGTCTACATCCTTTTCATTCATATAATTCACTCTTCATGATATATTGTTATATTAATCAATATTTTATTGAGATTGTTTTTCGTCAGATTCTGCAGGGGTTTCGTCACTTTCTTTATGATTCTCTTTATTGAAGTCCCCATCATTATTGGAGTTATCTCTGCTATTTGTTTCGCCTGCTTTACTCTGGCCTGTTTCTTCCTGTTCAGATTTATCATTCGATTCATCTGCTTTATCATTACTTTCCATTGTATTCTCATTCAGGTGCACTTCTTTTTTTCCATCTGTCTTTTCTTTGGTACTTCCGGCCGGAACTTGTTTATCCTTATTTAAATTATCATTATTTGCCTGATTACCATGCTCCTGACTCTTCTGTTCTTGATTATCCTCATTCTGACTGTCT
This sequence comes from uncultured Methanosarcinales archaeon, assembly GCA_964385745.1. Lineage (GTDB taxonomy): Archaea > Nanobdellota > Nanobdellia > Woesearchaeales > WAPY01 > CAYLQB01. Next base: position 3,859 of record CAYLQB010000028.1, on the reverse strand, counting down.
TGTTTTTTATTGTCATAGACCTTCTCGTCAATGATTTTAATTTCATTCTTTGGTTCTTCCTTTTCTTCCATCCTGTTAAGTATTGTTTTTAAGCCCTTGTTGTTGTCGACCTCGAAGTAATCAAAGAATTTCTTTGCTAATCTAATCAGATATGTCCTTCCATGTTTTTCTTTTGTTATAAAACCTTCATCTTTCAGAAAGGCAATATCATCATACGCCTTATTAGTCCTCATCTTTATAATGTCTGATTGTAGCACAGGAGCTTTCCATGCAATAACTGCCAGGGTTTCAACAACTGTTTTGCTGAGTTCTATTCCGGAAACAACCTTTTTCACAGATTCAGAATACTCATTCTTGACACTCAGTTTCCACTTGTTATTATCAAATCTCAATTTTAAAGCAGTATCTTCCCTGCTGTACTTCTGCTTCAATATACCTAACGCCTCTTTGATAGTCCCCTCTTTTATTCTGCATATTTTTGAGAGTTCTTGAATGTCCATCCACCTTCCGGACGAGAACAGAACTGCCTCAACCTCTTTTGCCGCTTCCTTTGGTGAAATTTCTCTCTTTGCTACTTTCATAATAAACACCGATTAGAAGATTATGCATTTTAAATTATTTCAAGGTACATATTTAAATCTGTCAATACTATCTCTTAACCCCGTAACCTGAGTCGTCTTTGACTATGAAACCCTCCTTAATCCATTCTTCGAGTGCAGGTTCGAGCTGCTTTGAAGGAATGCCAATCCTCCTTGATAATTCGTCAATTGACATGTTCTTCTTTGATGAGCTCAAAACTACGATTACCATATTCCTTATTAAAAGTAATATTTTATTGTTCAAGAGGCCCTTCTCATATTTAACCATTTTTAATTCATCATCAATTTTGTGAAGTCTCGTAAGAAGGTCAGTGAAAAAGCCCGTTAAAAACCTTGCGTCTGCCTGGAGTGAGGCAGGTTCGAGAATCTCAACAGAAGCGGGTAAATTCTCAAAACAGAACAAAACAATCGAATCTAAGTCCTTCATCTTTAATTCAAGCTCTACAAAAGTTGTAAAGAGACCTCCCTCTTTCTCGACCGGCTCAAAGAATTTCTTTTTTACAACAATTATATTGTCTCTATTCTCAATAGAATTAACAATTAATTTGAGAGTGTTGCTTATGTGCTTCTTCGGCTTCCCAAGCAATTCAATTATTGTCCTGATAGTTATTGGATTATCAAATTCTTTTTCTGTCATAGAAAAAAAGAAGAACACACGCTTTAAAAAGTTTTTGATAATTAAACAGCATTTAAATGAAATTTTCCTTTATTTTTTTCCGCTCAGAAAGAAGGTACTTTAAGAAGCTAATTCCCGGAGCGACGCCGAGTAATATAAATTTAAGGTGGGTCAGGATATACGATGCTCTCATGTAAAAACTCTCCATAATTCTCTTGGCATTTCTGGACGCTCCCTTCCTTAATTTCTCATCCTTGAACTCGCATTTAAACGGGAACAAAGAAAATTCAATGGAGGATTTATACCGCAAAAACATAGGAGTTCCGGGATAAGGACTTAACACACTAACTGTTATGAAGTCAAAACCTGCAGTTCTCACGAAATTTATCGTTTCCTTGATATCTTCCTCTGTTTCTCCAGGAATGCCTGTAATAAACCACGCAAAGGTCTCTATTCCATATTTTTTGGGCAGTTTAATCTTATCCTTCCACTCGGATAGCTTATAACCCTTATTCAGGAGGTTAAGTACTCTCTGTGATGCACTCTCTACCCCCAGGTATATCCTCACAAAACCTGCCTTACCCAAAAGCTTTATCGTTTCTTCATCCAATAAATCAACCCTTGATAGACAACTGAAGCTCATTTTTATATTGCTGTTTATAATCATACGGGCAAGCTTCTTTGTTTTTTCTTTATCTATCATAAATGTATCATCTATAATTCTAACATGCTTAAAGCCCTGTTTGTACAGCAATTTAATCTCTTCAAAGATATTCTCAGCACTTCTAACTGTAAACTTTGGATAAGTGTGAATACAGAAACTACATTTAAAAGGACATCCTTTAGAGCTTAACATTGTTGTAAACGGTTTTTTAAGAAATAGTTCATAGTAATATTTGTTTTTCAACAGAGTTCTGTCAGGTATTGGAAATTCGTCAAAACTCTTTGTGGGTATTCTCAATTTGTTGACAACAATCTTTGTCTCAAGTTTACCTCCTGTTCTCTTGGTATCCTTGAAAGCAATGCCATTAATATTCTTCAACTCTTTAATTTTATTCTTTACATTCCTCTCATCAATGAGTACATTATAAAGTTCTGAAAGAGTAAGCTCATATTCATTCATCAGGATAAAATCTGCCTTTGATTTGGTCAATGTCTCCTTTGGGAAATGTGCCGGAAGATAACCAAATATCACAAAATAAATGTCTGGGAATTTCTCTTTCAGCAAATTTACAATTTTGATATCCTTATCAAAGCTCTCAATTCCAATCAGAGAAACAACTATCTGAGGATGCAACCTGTTTATTAAGTCAAGAACTTCCCTGATTTTTAATTCTTCTGCTACTGCATCAACCAGCTTTACTCTTGCTTTGTTCCATTTTTTAAGTGTTGTAGCCAGATATAATAATTCAATGGGCGGAAATAAGTTTACTATGGCATGATAAGTGCATCTCTCCCGCCTAACAATTTTAATGTCAGAAGGTAAATTTAAGAATATAACCCTGCCTGTCTTTTTCATAAAAATCACCAGATACTTAGTTTTTTTTAGTCCGCTCTAATATATCAATTGCTTTATCTCCAAGAGTAATGAGGAAAGATGCCAACCTTGGACCTCTCTCCTTATTTAGTAATATCTTATACATCAAGCCGAAGAAATCTTTTGCCTTTAACCCATGCTTTTTCATCAACTCGTAAAATTCAGCATGAAGTTCTTTCTCCTCCCAATCTCTTTGTTTTAACACCTCAATAACTTCGCTGAGAATTTCTTTCTCGTTTTCACTGAGTTTAATCTTTGGATTAACCTGCAATTCAAACTTGTACTGCTCAGGAGCATACTTATCTACCCAATGTTTAGCGTAGTTCAATCTCTCAAAGATTCTCTTTTCAAACTCTTTTTGATAGTGCCCTGTCTTCTTGAGTATTTTTACTATCTGTTCTCTGTTGTTTGTTACCTGTGATATAACAACTGCATAAGAAAAACTCATCTTTAACGGATGTTCGTGCTTAATGGCGGATATTTCATATAATCTCTTAATATGCTGTGCTTCCTTTTCATTGTCAAGTGCCACAAGATTAAAATAAACTCCTGCTGCACGGTCAAATTCATCATAAATCTGAGGTAAATCCTTCCATGAGAAACTCCTCGTCTTCATCAATCTCTTATTATAATAAAACCTTAACAAATCAGGAGGAGCAACTTCAAGCCAGTCCTTTGGATAAACAACATTTCCAAGAGAGGCAGACATCTTTACATTATCAATCATTAAGTGCTCATAAAATATCGGCTCGGGCATTGGATAACCAAAGACCTTCTCAGCGATTTCAGCGTTAACCCAAAAGGCAGAATTCGGAACTGCATACTCCTTGCCTGCTCCTTCACTGACAACTCCCCATCTTGCCCACTGAGCAGCCCACTCTGATTTCCACATCAACTTACCATCATCTTTTAGAGGGTCTGCCCAGCCCTCATAACCGCAGCCCTTTGCCTTTGATGATTTAAAATCATAGTCCTGGCATACATAATGAACTTTTCCATCTTCAACTCCAAGAACCTTTGTGGTCGCAATCTTTCCACATTCTTTACAGACAGGAACCCAGGGACTCCATCCCTCTGGAAGTTTATTGTCTCTATACTTGTTAAGAA
>CAYLQB010000027.1:0-10864 GCA_964385745.1 uncultured Methanosarcinales archaeon | reverse complement strand
ATGTTCACTTTGTGAAATCCTCCGAACCGAAGGAAGTTTCGTTAATGGCAAAAACTCAGGTAGAAGAAAACAATAAAATCAAAAAGCTGATGAAAGTCCCGGCCGGTCCATGTTTAAATTTATTTAAATTTATATTTATACTTTATCCAACTGCCGGGCTAAAATGGATATTAAAATCATATCTTGGAATGTTAATGGTTTAAGGGCTTGCGTTAATCATGGTTTTGTTGGTTCCATAAAAGATATTGATGCGGATATTGTTGCGTTGCAAGAGATAAAGGTACAAGAAAATCAAATACCAAAACAGATAAGCCAACTTTCTGATTATATCAAAATCTGGAATTTTGGTGTGAGACCAGGTTACAGTGGTGTTGCGACCTTTACCAGACCAAAACCAGAGGAGATAGTTAAAAGTATCGGAATTAAAAAGTTCGATGATGAGGGTAGAGTTATAATAACAAAGTATAATATTAAGGGTTTTAAATTTTCTCTTTATAATGTCTACTTTCCAAATGGGAAGATGAGTGATGGACGGTTGAAGTACAAACTGGATTTTTATGATGAACTCTTAAAATTAGTCCAGAAAAAAAGAAAAGATGGAGAGAAGATAATAATATGCGGTGATTTCAACACAGCCCACAAAGAGATTGATTTAAAGAATCCGAAATCAAACGAGAAGTATTCTGGCTTTTTGCCTGTAGAGAGGAAGTGGCTTGATAAATATTTAAATGAAGGATTTATTGATTCATTCAGGGAGATTCATGGAGATAAAGTAAAATATAGTTGGTGGACTTACCGCTTTAATGCAAGAGCAAAGAATGTCGGTTGGCGCATTGATTATTTTTTTGTGGATTCCAAGCTAAAGAAAAATCTGAAGGATGCTTTCATACTCAATAATATTTACGGCTCTGACCACTGTCCTGTTGGAATTACTCTCAATTTTTAATGGATTCTTTTAACAGATTAATGTTTCCTATGTCTCTTGTTACGATTCTTTTTAAAGAAAGTTAGGGTAAATTATAGGTAAAATCCCTGCTATGTTGAAAATAAACATAAAAATAAACCGAACCATTTGATTGTTTCTACCTGCTTTCCAGAGTCCAATCCCCTTCCATATTGCTGTCCAGATTATTAATAGTCCTAACCACAGCTATGTAATCAGAGATAATCCTCCCATCGGGTTCATTAACATCTTGTTATATAATGGGTTGTCCTTTATTAATTTTTTATTTAATATTTTTGTCGATTTCATGGCAAACTTTTAAATATTAAAGCGAGATTGTTTTTTTATGAAAGGACAGGATAAATCTAATCAGGAATTTAATCAGGGAATAAATAGAGAATATGAGTTAATAAGCAGAGGTGCTGAAGCAATCATTTATGCAATTAAAGGGAACAGTAATCTTCTTGTTAAATTCAGGCCTGTAAAACATTTCAGGATAAAAGAAATAGATTCGCCGTTAAGAAAATACCGTACGAGAAGAGAAGCCAGAATTATCGAGCGACTTTCAAAGTTAAATTTTCCCAGTCCTGAATTGATTGATGTGGATGAGAATAAGGGAATAATTGTTATGGAAAAAATTGAAGGTAAAAAACTTAGGGATGTTATAAACAATGAAAATTTCAAGAGTTACTGCACTAAACTCGGAGAGCTTATTGCTATCCTGCATAAGAATAATATTATCCATGATGATTTGACGACTTCAAATTTTTTAGTTGGCAGGAATAAGAAGATTTTTGTCATTGATTTCGGTCTTAGTTATATTAGTCCTAAGGTAGAGGATAAAGCGGTTGATTTACACCTGTTAAAGCAGGGTTTGGAGAGTAAGCACTTTGAATTCTGGAGAGAGGCATTCAATACAGTTCTTAAGTCCTATAAGAATCATTATCTCGAAGCAGAGACAGTTATCAACAGGTTAAATAAAGTGGAAGAAAGAGGCAGGTACAAGAGAAAGAAGACAAAAATCAAACATTAAAAATGAGGTGAATATATGAATAGAACTACAACAAGCAATAAGATGCATAATCAAAACAGTCCAAGAAAGAAAACTTACATATTTATGGAGAAGTTTAGGGGCTTGGATACAGGTAATAATGAAAAATTAAAAATTATTCTTAATAAGGTCATTAATGATTCAGAATTGCAGGCGTTTTGGAGGGTTCAGAATGTTACTGCAATAAGGCGCATGAAAATGAATGACCATGGCCATACTCATATGAGAATAACTGCTGTTAATGCTTTAAACTTGGTCCGTTTGTTGAGTAAGGCGAAGGTTAGGTTTAATCTTGAAGTTGACTATTCTGATAAGGGCTTTAATTTTACAAAGGATGATGTTGAGGTTGTCGCCTTTTTGTCTGCAATAACCCATGATCTTGGAATGACAATTCACAGGCAAAATCATCCTTTATTATCTGTTATCATTGCGAACCCTGTTCTTACAAGGTTGTTGAGAGGAGTGTACCCTGATGATTATGCAGCAATAATAAAATCAGAGGTCCTGCACTCTATATATACTCATGAAAAAGGAAGTAAACCATTAACACTTGAAGCAGGCGTCCTCAGGTTGGCTGATGCACTTGATATGGAATCAGGAAGGGCCAGAATTCCTTTTAGGGCCGGTGATTTAAGCATACACGCTGTATCGGCTATGGCAATTGAAAGGGTTATTATTGAGGAAGGAGATGCTAAAAAGCCCATAGTTGTAACAATTAAAATGAAGAACTCTGCTGGTATATTCCAAATTACTGAATTGCTCGTTGCAAAACTTAAAGACAGCTCGCTGAAAAAATATGTTAAAATAAAGGTTGATATAAGAGACGAAGAGGAGAAGATAATAGATGATTTTGATATTTGATTATTCTCTGATTATTAATACATATTCAATTTATTAATGAACAGTTGATACATTAAAACAGAAAAATATAAAATAAATGCAACATTACTTATTGTGGGGTGAGATTATGGAAAATATACCAGAGCATACTGTAATAATTCACAAGATGTGGAAATCATAGGTTAGTTTTGAGCAATTTTAAAGGTAAAATATTTAAACTTGAATTTGTTCGACTGCATATTGAGCTTATCACCTGTATAGTGTGGCTCGAACTTTGAAAGTATAGCAAGGAGGGATTATTATGCTGGAGGATAGAAAGAATTCTTTGGAACTGTTGTTGTTGGTAATCTTTGCAATTGGAGTTGTTTTTATAAGTGGGTGTATGAGTAATTCAGGAGGAGGTATTCCGCCGAACACTCATGTTTCTACCCCCTCATTAGTTACACCCTGGGGAACTTTGGGAGGTGAAGTGTCGGGTCAGGATTTACCCTGCGTTGGACATTATGATAATATGGTTAGAGGAGTGTATACTAAGAGTTCAGAGCCAGATGGAAGTTACGAAACACAGATAGTTTATTACAAGCAGGGGGACACTTTTAATGATGCGAAGAGCTACTTTGTCTCAAAATTACAGGATTGTGATTATACAAAAAATTCTGAAAATGAAGGTTCTTTCTCTGCACCTGGCTTTCAAATGTTGAAGGAGTATGATGCTGATTATTCCAGGGACAATGATGATTTGTCATTAGCTATTACTATTTTAAAATTAAATGACAAGGAATACACTTTTGTTAATATTGATTATAATCATTACAGTCAAAACCCATCTGAAAATACACCTTCTGAGAACACATCTTCTGAAAATCCAGTGGATGATTACGGTTCTCAAACAGAAGTGCCACCGAATGGAGATTTAGCCCAACAGTTTAATAGTATAATAAAACCCACTTTAGTGTCAATATATGGTGGTGCGAAATTAATCAAATCAAGTACAATGAGTTATGGCGGTATGCAAGGAGTTGATTTGACCTACTTTGTAAAGAAGCCAGTAAAAGCAACCGATGATTCAGCTCTTGGTGGTATAATGAGGAATGCTGGTTATCAGGTAATAAGTGATGAAGTGAGTGATTCAGATATTAGCATTACTTCAATGAAGGATGACAAACCTGCTTTATCTCTCAATGCCATGATTGGAGGTCAGGAGATTGAATTTGTCGGATATAAGATTCAATGAGAATGTCCAATGGACTTAGAGATGATTTGAATGAAGAAAAAGAAGAGTAAAAAGAATAAACTTTTATTTTTCTTTCTTATCATTCTAGTGCTGGCTATTCTGTTCCTCATATTATTCGAGAGTTTCAAACCAAAATCAGGAGATTCCTCTATTGGTAAGAAAAACAGAACACTGAACTTTGTATCTGTACCTATTCCGATAGGTGCCTATTCTAACTATAGTGTTAAACACCAGCCCAATGGAATCATTGATGAAAATCAAAATGATAAACTAAGTTTTGATAATGACAATCATTACTTGGCCCAGTTGCTCTGGTTTGGAGAGGACGGTTTTTTTGAATACCATTTAGTAAATCCAATTCCCTCATATGATAAGCCATCAGCTTTGAGTTTGTTCTTAGAGGCCTGTTCAGAGACCTGGGGATATTCTCTGGACCACAAAACTGATATTTCTATTTATGTTAATAATAAAAAGATTTGTACTTGTTTAATTCCAGGCGATTTTGGCGGGGTCAGGGGGAAGTACACACCTGATTGGTGGCCTACAGCAAATACTCAATATGGTGAACCTCTCTTTATTGAAGTAAGAAAGGACGGGACATACATTGCTAAAAATTATACACTTGATTTGATGAGGGAAGCACTCCCTGTGCCAAATTTTAATTTTAAGAAAGTATCAGATGTTACAATTGATGATTTAAATTTAAAGCAGAATTATATTACTCTAAAAGTAGGGGTTGATAAAAATGCTGAACATAAAGGCGGTATGAACCTACTCGGTGAGAAATTCGGCAATTATCCTAAGACATTGACTTTGGGTTTAGAATATAATGATAATATTCATAAAAGAATTTATCAACCAACTGTCGCAGAAATAATTGATAATCCAAATAAGTTTCTTGGCAAGATTGTTCTGTTGGCTGTTCATCCAGGAGGTTGGAGTTGTCCAGCTAACAAGTCGACATCTTTGCCTTATGGTTTTAGCAGATCAGCAATGGTGATTTATGATAATACTGGGTGTTTGTACGGTAATGGGACTGTATTGATAGGCAGGATTTTATCGCCGGAGATTCATACAATAAATGTTCCCGGCAATGAAACAATCATTGTGGAAGGCATAATCCAGCTTGATAAGGATGGAATTCCTTATCTGGTGGGGCAGTGAAATAATATGCAATAAATATGCAGTAAGATAATAAAGGCAGACCTTCATTTGTGTAAGTTATGAGGTCTTTGTTCTTAATTTTTATTAACAGGATGATTGGTAAGCTAAAAGGGAATAATCCAAAGGAGAATTCAAAATTCTTTAAAAGCTTAACAATTAAAAATAAATAAAATTATTGAGGTGTTGTTGTATAGTTGAAATAAAGAAGGGGAACCCAATACTCGTCCTGATTTTATCTCTTGTTACATTTGGGATATATGAAATATACTGGTTTGTAAAAACAGAGGAAGAGATAAACAGTTTGGGTGCTCAAATACCAACTGCCTGGTTGCTCATAATACCTATTGTTAATCTATATTGGTACTATAAGTATGCAGATGGATTTGCGAAATATATGAAGAAGGATGATACTGCTGTATTGTACTTCCTGCTCATATTTTTTGTAGGAATCATTGCTATTGTTGTATTCCAGTTAGAGTTGAATAAGTTAGCAACAAGTTAAATCCAACTGTTTGAAGCACTTTATTAACTCCTGATTTTTCACTTAACTCTAAGAATTAAGGGTTATCAGGTATTTACCGCAAGATTTAAATATTAGCTCTTAAACCTGTTGTTTAGTTCTGAGTGTTTATGTAGGATGAGAGTATTCTGAAGGGGATTGGAGATGAATGATATGATGAATAATTCAGACAACAACTATATGAAAACAGGCACAACTACAGTAGGTATTGTCTGTAAAGATGGAATTGTTTTAGCTGCTGATAAGAGAGCGACAGCTGGTTATTTGGTTGCTGACAAAAAAACTCAAAAGATAGAGCAGATTACAGATAATATAGCTGTAACTATGGCAGGCACTGTATCTGATGCACAGTTATTATTAAAACTCCTTAAAGCAGAACTTAAACTAAAGTCAATAAGGACTCATCAAGTAATTAATGTTAAGGAGGCAGCGAATCTATTGGCAAGATTGGTCTATTCTAATATAAGAAAGTTCAGCACTATTCCAGGCATAGCGCAGTTTATTATGGGGGGCAAGGATTCAGATGGCTTTCATCTCTATGATATCTTCGCTGACGGAACAGTAACAAAGTATGATGACTTTTTGAGTTCTGGCTCTGGTTCTGTGTTTGCATTTGGTGTTTTAGAGACACTCTACAAGAAAAACTTGAGCATCAATGAAGGTGTAAAACTTGCTGTCAAGTCAATAAATGCGGCTTTACAGAGGGACATTGCAACAGGTAACGGCATAGATGTTATTACAATAACAAAAGCAGGAGTTAAAAGGGTGTTTGAGAAAAAACTCAACATGAAAATTGAGGAATAAGTGAAAGATAAGTGAAGAGTAGTCAGAGTCGAAAATTTAAAAAATTTAAGGTTATCTAAATTTTCATTTATCTTATTCAAATTTATTTAAATCCGTTTAATTGTGTATTGCTTCAAAATTTTTTAATGTTGTTTGTATTTGTTTGTTTCTCTAAACTTAAAGTGAGCATAAAGCGAGCAGGTAGTAAAGAATAAGTAGTGTAACACTCAAAAGAATATCTGAATTAAAGAGAGAATATGAATTATCAGTATAAAGGTGGGAATTTATGTCTAACATTTTAGATGAAATAATGAAGAATTTACCAAGAGATAAGATAACCGATTCTGGTTTTGAAGGTGCGAATATTGTTTTGTACACCAAGGATAAGGACTTCTTTTTGAATAGCAGTGTTTTCATAAAAAAGATAGTCAACGATATAAAGAAGAGGGTTGAGTTGAGGCCCGACCCGAGTATAACAATGCATGTGGAAGATGCAAAGGCATTCATAAAAAAGATTATGCCGAAAGAAGCAGAGGTTGGCAATATATTCTTTGAATCACAGCGTTCCATTGTGATTATAGAAGCGGGAAAACCAGGGATTGCAATAGGAAAGAGCGGTTCAACTCTCAGAGAGATAAGAGAGAAAACATTGTGGATTCCTGTTATAAGAAGGAAATCAGCCATTAAATCAAGGTTAGTTGATAATATAAGGACAGTCCTTTACCTTAACTCTGATTTTAGGAGGAAATTCTTGAATAAAGTAGGCCATCGTGTCTATGATGGTTGGATTCGTGGTAGGAGAGATGAGTGGGTCAGGGTAAGTTATCTTGGCTCTGCAAGACAGGTCGGAAGATCTGCTATCTTATTACAGACACCTGAATCAAGGGTTTTGCTCGACTGTGGAATAGATGTTAGCGCCTCTAACAGCAAGGCCTATCCTCATTTTGAAGCCCCTGAGTTCAACATTAATGATTTGGATGCGGTTATTGTTTCCCATGCTCACATGGACCATATTGGCATGGTGCCTTACCTGTTTAAGTATGGTTATGAAGGTCCTGTTTACTGTACAGAGCCAACAAGAGATGTTGGTGCTTTGTCCTTGCTTGACTTTGTTAAGATAATGAAGACAGAATGGAAAGAGCCATTATTTGATGAGGATGATGTTAAAAATATGGTTAAACATACAATAACCCTCAATTATGATGAAGTAACAGATATTACTCCTGATGTGAGGATTACTCTCTATAATGCAGGTCATATATTGGGAAGTTCTATGGTGCATTTGCATGTTGGTAATGGTTTGCATAACATACTCTATACAGGAGATTTTAAGTTTGGAAGGACAGAATTATTGAATCCTGCTGTCACAGAATTTCCGAGATTAGAAACCTTGATGATGGAGTCGACATATGGAGGTAAGGATAATGTTCTTCCTTCAAGAAAGGACAGCGAAGCAGCACTTAGAGATGCAATAAGTAATTCTCTCAAAAAAGGAGGTAAGGTCTTAATTCCAGTGCTTGGAACAGGAAGAGCCCAGGAGGTTATGCTTTTGATTGATAAGTTTATCAGAAGAAAGGAATTAGAAAAAGTTCCTGTATTTATAGATGGCATTGTATGGGATATAACTGCAATACACACTGCTTACCCAGGTTTTTTGAACACATCTGTAAGAAAATTAATATTCAACAAGGACCAAAATCCCTTCCTCTCTGATATATTCAAGAGAGTTGGCTCATCCAAAGAGAGGAAGCAGGTTATCGAGGATACTAAGTCATGTATAATTCTTGCCACATCAGGTATGCTCGTTGGTGGTCCGAGTGTTCAGTACTTAAAAGAACTTGCTGACAATCCTGACAACACTTTAATCTTCGTGTCCTATCAGGGTGAGGGAACCTTAGGCAGAAGAATACAGCGTGGCGAAAAAGAGTTTGTTATGGGAAAGGAAATGGTAAAAGTTAAAATGTCTATAAACACAATTGAAGGTTTAACAGGACACTCTGGAAGGAAGCAGTTGATGCAGTTCGTTTACAAGTGCAATCCAAGACCTAAGAAGATAATCATTAACCATGGAGAGAATTCAAGGTGTCTCGATCTGGCGAGTTCTTTGCATAAATCCTTCAGGGTTGAGACAGTTGCTCCCAGGAACTTAGAAGCAATCCGTTTGAGATAATTAATTTAATAAGTTAAGTGGGGATTAACAGGTTGGTGAGGCCGCTTTTTAAATTCTTTTTCTGATTTTTCTTCTTAATATTATATCCATTTATAATATATTCTTTTAGCAGAATTTAGCAGAACATTATTTCATCTGTTTGCCTCATTCTTCACTTATCATTATATTTATTTACTAATGAGTAAGTAAAATAGTAAGTTTTATATATTCTTATAGTTTTTACTCCTATGTTTTGGGGGTTTGGGAATTGAATTCAGAAAAATTATTAGGACTGCTGTTATTGTTAAGTTTCTTTGTCATCTCATTCTCACTCGGATTTATCTCGTCAATTATTTACTCTAATTATAATACTGCTCCTGCAGATGGGTTGATAGAAAATCCTGAATCAATTACAAGGATCGGTTCTAATCTCTTCTCGTTCAGTTATAATCATAGTCACAATCAAATTACCGGGGATTTTGTTATCGATGCTCCTTCTGATAAAATCAAAGAGGATAAGATAAGAGTGCTTTCTGACAGGGTCATAATATTTGTTGATAAACCACAACTTGCTTACTTTGCTCCAACTGGCTCTATGAAACCGACTTTTGACGAAAAATCAAACGCAATTGAGATTATACCAAAGTCATCGGATGATTTGAAGGTTGGAGATATTGTCTCATACAAATCAAAGATTACAAATGAGATTATTATTCATAGAATAATTAATATAACTTACGATACTCATGGTTGGTATTGTGTAGTTAAAGGTGATAACAATCCTGAACCAGATAATGAAAAGGTGAGGTTTAATCAAATACAGAGGGTTGTTGTTGGCATATTGTATTAATAAGTGATAGTTAATATAAGAATATAAAAAAGATTATATCACGTATTCTTCTTTCAAAAGAGCAAAATTTATAAAAAAGGAAATATAGAATAGTATGATAAGAGTGAATGTCTGATGGTGAAGAAGAAATACTATGGGAAGTGTGAGCTTTGTGGTGGGAATCTCGTCAAAGACAGAGAAGTAGTTGTATCGGGCACGACCTATTTTATACTCAAATGTGAGAAGTGCGGACATGAGGTTGCAAAGAACAAGGATGATTTAAAGTTATAATGACTACTTGTTTGTATGCTTGTTGAATAAATCTTGTTTAAATTCTTTGATTGAGCTGAATGCTGTGAATGTTTATTCCATTGCCTTTCTGATACTCTTCTTTTATGAAAATCTTACGGTTTTTGTAGTGTTTTCTTCGGAAAATTCTCAGTAGTTCTTATTAATTTTACAGACCTTATTCTTATTTATTATTAAAGCGGAAAAAGGGTGAGTTTATGATGAACGAACTTGCATATGCCTATGGTATGCGTAAAGAGAGTGTACATCAGCAAAGTATTAAGCTGGAAAATAAGCTTAATAGTGGAGTTCTTTCAGATGTTTATATGGCTAAGATGGGAAGTTATCCATGCGTTGTTAAGGTCTCTAAGCCAGGTAAAGAGGATGGTTTAGAAGAGGAGATTCAAATATATGAACGACTCGGTGAGCATTCTGGTCTGTTAAGATATCTCGGTGTCACACGTGTTAATGATGAACCTTCTCTTATTTTGGAGTATTTTGATGGAAGTAAAATTGAGGACAGAATTAACAGCGTATTACAGAGTGAGGATACTCAGTTTAAGATTGGTTTGCAGTTCCTTAAAACATTGGATTATGTTGTGTCTAAAGGTATTAATTATAGGGATGATTTTATTAGGAATATTATAGTGGATTCTTCTGGTGATATGCGGTTGATTGATTTTAATTTTAGTGAGAGACAGAGAATATACTCGAGTTATTATTCAAGTTATAGTGATTCTGGTGATTATGACAAAGATAATAATATAATTCATACTGGAGATTTTCTTTACTTTTTGTTTACTGGAATTAAGCCGAGAGTTAGGTATAACAAGCCAGTTGAAATAGTTAATCCTGGATTAGATAAAAGAATAAGTGAAGAGGTTGATAGAATAACTCAAAAGTGCTGGAATGGAGGGTATCATAGTGTTAAAACTGTAATTTCTGATTTTAATGAACTTAATAAAATGAGGCAGAGGATACATAAGATAAGTAGAGATAAACAGACAGCTAAGACCACCTCTCGTAAGTATAACGAAAGAAAAAGGGAAAACTTTATAAATAA
>CAYLQB010000026.1:0-11295 GCA_964385745.1 uncultured Methanosarcinales archaeon | reverse complement strand
ATCTTATACTAACTTTAAAAGTGTTGATAAAACTTCGCTAATTATAACTCTGCTATCCTACCGCTTTGATACTCTAAATTCCTTGGAGTAGATTGAATTTAGTTAAGATTTTGGTTTATTCGCTTCAAATTTTTATGCTAAATAATTTGGTCTTGCAGTAGGTTGCTGTAAGTTTATACTTTGCCTTCATATATAGAAACCTTTTAATATGTGCCTATAACTTCAAACAAAATATTTTATAAAAAGGTGAGAAAATGGCGTATGACAAAGAAATGGATAAACAGATATGGACAAAAAAGGTTATGGTAAATAACTTCACATTTGAAGTTAGTGTTATGCAGTACGGTGAGGGCGCTCAAAAAATACAAATAACAAGAAGAACAACTGACGGCGACAGATGGATGAAACTCGGAAGATTAACAAAGGAAGAGATTACCGCTTTATTACCAATTCTTAAAGAAGCGGCTGAAAAATTAGAGGAATAAATAAAAAATGGCGGTTTATTCGCATTCAAAAATCAGCACATTTGAGCAGTGCAAGTATAAGTATAAACTCAGATACATAGATAAGGTTAAGGTTGAAGTACCAACAACAATAGAGGCCTTCATGGGTTCTATGGTTCATGATGCACTTGAAAAATTATACACTGACATCAAAAACAATAAACTCGATTCTAAGGAAGAAATACTAAAATATTATGCTGATAAATGGGACAAAAATTACACTGATGACATTTTAATAGTTAGAAAAGAATATACCGCTAATAACTATAAAGAGAAAGGAGCAATATTCATCTCTGATTATTACGACCGCCACAAGCCGTTTAACCAGTTTAAGATAATAGGCCTTGAAACACAGGAGAAGCTTGAACTCTCAGACGGGAATTTTTATCACATAAGGATTGACAGGTTGGAATCGGATAAAAATGGTAATTACTATATCTGTGATTATAAGACAAGCTCAACGATGAAGACAGAGTACGATAAAAATAATGACAGACAGTTGCCTATGTACGCGCTCTGGGTAAAAAGAGCATATCCTGATGTAAAAGCCCTGCATTTAATATGGCATATGCTTGCATTCGACAAAGATGTTGTTTTAAAGGTTGATGAGCGCAAGCTTGAAAAGGTCAGGAAGGAAGTTGAGAAAAAAATAAAAGAAATAGAAGCATGCAAAGAATTTCCAACACATGTGTCTGCCCTTTGCAATTGGTGCGTTTACAAGAGTATATGTCCTGCTTTTAAGCATGAAGTTGAGCTGGAAACAAAGCGTGGTTATGATGGTTTAAAACTGGTTGATAAGTACGATGATTTAAACTCCAAGAAAAAGGAGATTGAAGGAGAAATTGAAGATGTTAAGAAGAAATTGATTGACTTCTCGAAGGAGAATAAAGTCGAAGTCATATACGGTTCTGAGAAAAAGGTCTCTGTGAAGCCCCGTACGAAAATAACCTTTAAAGACAAAGAAAAGCTCGTTGAGGTTATGAAACAGAAGGGCATATACAATGATTTCTCCATCCTCAATTACCTGAAGTTGACGAGTGAGATTTTGAAGGGCAACTTGGATAAGGATGTTGTCTCGCTAACTGAAAAAGAAACGACTTATCATCTGAGCATAAGTAAGAACGATACTCTTCATACGCCCTCTCCAGATGAGAGTAATATTGAGAAAAAATCTCAAAGTAAGAATTCAATTAAAAACTTTAAAGGGTCAAAAACAGAATCGAAACAAGCTGTTTTAAAATCCAGAATAAAAAACAAACATAAAAAAGGGCTGTTGAAGTATTTCTAAGTAATTTTTGATAAACCCTATTTATTCACTAATTAATAGTAAAAAATGGAAAGATTTTAATAGGATTAAGAGATACTCTTCCCTATGAAATTCAGGAAGAGAGAGGACTTAACGAAGATTCTGGAAAGAATAATAAAAGAAAACCCTGACACAGTTATACCTCTGATTAAAGAGGGGGATAAGATACACTTAAACTCTTACTATTATTACAAGATAGACATATCCAATATTAATCTGAATAATTTCGTAGATAACAATTCAAATGAAGTTCTTTATGATAAAATTCATACATTGGATTATAAGAGGCAGGATATAAGTCACTTGTTTGATACACACAACATGAAAACTGGCAAGAGCTTCCTTAACTTTTCAGTTGTTATCAATGATAATTTAGGAGGCCCGCTTGAGAAGGCGATACTTGCACAGTTAGTTCATCAAAAGCAGGGAATATTCTCAATCATAGTTAAACACGTTGGCTTCTCAAATGCGAAGAGAACATTATTTGGAACAAAGTACATAATGAGAAAAGGCAGGTATTCTTATAATATCATATTAGAACATGAGAGTAAAGGTGATAAACTCTACTTGGTTGATACTCAATCACCGCTTATTATGAAGAAGGGACTATTCAATAAATCAGAAAAGGTCGTATTTAAAATTCCAATTATCGGTTTTGATGAAGAAAAAATGCGAAGATATAAAAGAATTGACACAGGGTCTCTTCCTCCTTTCTTAGAAAATAAGAAAGTTCAGCCGACTGATGAATTTTACACAAAGTACATTTCTCCTATCCTAAAATGTCCAAGAATCTATTTTTTATATTAATTTGTCAACAACCTCCCTGTCAACAAAACAAATAAATCAATTATTTCCTTGAATTCTTAATTATGTCAAAGGTAATGTTCTTGCTTAATTCTACTTCTGGCTGATTGAATGGATTCTGTTTTCTCAGCAGGGCAGAGTAATAAGCCAGGTACTGCCAGAAAGCCATAATCTCTCCAACTGCCTCTTCATTTAAGTTATCAACCTCTAAAATAAAGTATGGTATTTTGTCTTTATCGCAGTTTCCAACAACTCCTCCCAGTTCATAGTTTATTGAGTTAGATAAGTTTAATTTATTTAGAATCTTCAACCTTGAATTCTTTATACTTATGTTTTCAAGTTTTTTACTCACTCTTAGCTTCATATCTTTGTGTTTTTTTATGTTAATGAAGAATCCAATCATGTTTTTTCTTCCACCAAAGAACCTCTGGTTTGTTTCGTGCTGTGATTCTGGACCAACAGCGCTTATTACTGTCTGGCCCTTTTTGTTCTTTCCAGTTGTCTCATGGATTAACTGCGTTATTAACAGTGAAAAACCGTGCAATCTTTGAGAATAAACAGGCATAAATATTTCTGTATAATTTAATTTTTCAAATTCGTATAATTCTCTGCTTATCTTTAGAATAAAATTGTTTTTCTCTCTTGTTATTTTGTATATATTCTGCGCCCCCCTTATTATATTGTTGATGTTAATCCCGCAGAGTATTGCAGGGAACAGGGCACACTCTGTAATTCCTGAGAATCTTCCACTTATATCCGGGTGAGGCACAATGTCAAAATTCATACGCCTGGCTATCTCCAATAAAGAGCCGCCTCCTGTTAAACAGACAATACTCTTGTAGCCCTTGTTTAAGAAAAATATTAAGTCCTCAATGACAGATATGGTATTGCCGGATTTGCTTATTGCAACAACAACTGTGTTATCTGGTTTTGTCTTTTTTGAGATGTCATCTAAAAATTCCGGCTCAACAGTGTTTACAGTAAAAACATTTTTGTTTATTTTATAATAGAGCGAGTAGTACATTGCTTTAAAATTATTTATTGAGCCACCATAACCAATAACAACAATGTTCTTATAATGAGAGTATTTCTCTGCTATTAATTTTATGTTCTTGATATCTGGTTTATAAGTTGAAAATACAGGGGGATACTTTTCAATATCGATAGCTTTAATGCTTTTGTTTTTTTCTCTGCTTGATTTACTCTTTGTTTTTTCTTTCCTGTTTTGGAGCAGGTTCTTTGCTTTGTCATAGACCCTTATCATTTTACCATCTGGCTTAAATAAAAAAGGTTAGTATTTAAGTTTTGTCATAAAACGAAAATCTTTTATAAAGAGGGAACTTTATGCTCTAGACAGGTGGGGGGTGTTTCTATGTGTTATGTGAAATGGGCTAATGCCAATATCAAGAAATTGAGAAGAAAGATGACACTGAGTGACTTAATCTCTTTAAAACTTACTTTGATATTCTTTGGTTTTTTGTTGGTTTATTGGATACCTGCCATACTAAAAGTAAATGTGTGGGTCTGGTTTATCCTGTTCATTATTACAGGATTTTTCGCTTTCAGGCCTTTGTGGAGAAAATAAATTTTATTTTCTTTAATTCTTATTATTGTTTTTACTACTTATTAACTCCTGAATTTATTCTGTTGTCTGCTTCTTGTGTTTTTGAATCTACCCCCTCGCGGAGTATGATGCGAATTCGGGTGTGAATGCAAAGTGTTTTTTCTGCTGTGTCCTCCATAACCTGGGCTTCTATGATAATTGCTTTGTCTGCTATTGCCCGTCCTTCTTCTGCTGTTAAAGCTTCTTCTATTCTCATATCTGTTTCTCTCTACTTGTTCAGAGCTTATGGATTTTATCTTGGTGATATGAGGAAGCTCAAGTCGCTTTATATTGAAATTACTGTATTCTCTCTCTATTCTTGAGAAACTATCATAATCATGGTCACAGAGTATATTTATAACCTCCCCTTTCTTCCCTGCTCTTGCTGTTCTTCCAATCCTATGCACATAATCCTTTGGATCCTTAGGCATATCATAATTGTAAACATGCTCCACATTGTTGATGTCAAGTCCTCTTGAAGCCACATCAGTGCATACAAGAACTTTCTGTTCAGAATCATTGAATGATTTTATTGTTTTTAATCTCTTATTCTGTGATAATCCTCCATGCAGGGGAACTGCATTTATTCCATTTGCTTTCAAATTAGCGGCAACAAAATCAGTATTCCTCCTTGTGCTGCAAAATAACATTGATAACCCGCTCTTTTCTTTCTTTAACAAGTGGATAAGTAAAGATAACTTCAAATTTCTTGGAGTGTCATAATAAAACTGTTTGAGTTTGTTTGGGTCAACAAAGTGTTCAGCCCTAACTGGCATTGCATTCTTTGTATATCTTTGTGATAATTTTAGTATTCTCGGTGGAAGTGTTGCTGAAAAGAACAGTGTCTGCCTGTTCTTTGGGCATGCTTTTATAAGGTATTCAACATCATCTATGAATCCCATATCCAACATTCTGTCTGCTTCATCCAGGACCAAAATTTTAACATGAGACAGGTCTATTGTCCCCCTCTCCAGATGGTCCAATAATCTCCCTGGAGTTCCGACTACAACTTCAGCAATTTCAAGGTCTCTCATCTGAGGTTCTATGGCTACTCCACCGTATATTGAAATGATTCTCAATGGTTTTAAGTATGAGAATTTTTTCAGCATATCCTTAACCTGCTCTGCTAACTCTCTTGTCGGAGTTACGACTAATGCCTGCACGCCCTTTTTTGGGATTGTATGCTCAATAATAGCACATCCAAACGCGAGCGTCTTTCCAGAACCAGTTGCTGATTCTCCAAGTACATCCTTGCCATTCATTACTGCTGGAATTGTTTCTTCCTGTATTTGTGTCGGTTCGTCAAAACCTAATCTTTTAATTGAAATAAGTAATTGATTACTTAGTCCTAATTCTTCAAATTTCATTTTTACCTCTTGTCCGTCGGTGATTCTAATTCGTTTTTAGTCGATTATAAATCCCTTAAACTGGACTTTTATATACAATACTATTCAGAAAAAGCGAAATGTCATTAAAGTTCTCCAAACTCATTTACCACATTTAATGTGTTGAACTTTTATGAGCAAATGCTCTCTCTTAATACTATTTAATCTTATTTATCAAAGAACTTAGAGGTCTGTTTATAAATCTTGCGGTTTAACTCTTAACCACAACTCTTTTATATTTCCATATCTTCAATTATCATGGTGTTATTATGCTCTACTATAATCTAGCGCAGTACTATGAAAAGCTTGAGGCAACGAGTAAAAGATTAGAAAAGACATACTTACTCTATAAATTCTTAAAATCAGTTAATCCCAAGGATTTGGAGAGTGCGACATTACTCGTTCAAGGTAGAATATTCCCCGCCTGGGACCAGAGAGAAATAGGTGTTGCATCAAAGATGATTGTCAAGGCAATTGCAGTTGCAACCGGTTATTCATCATCAGTAATAGAGAGTAAGTGGAGAGAACTTGGAGACCTCGGATTAGTGGCTGAAAAATTATTGGAAACAAAGAAACAAGCAACCTTATTCCAAAAGCCATTGACAATAAAAAAGGTCTTTGATAATCTACAAAAGCTTGCATCAATAGAAGGAGCGAAGAGCACTGATCTGAAGATAAAAACAATCGCCGAATTGCTGACTAGTGCAAAGCCGTTGGAAGTCAAGTATTTGATAAGGTCAGTTCTCTCTGAGTTGAGAGTTGGTATTGGAGAAGGAACTTTGAGGGATGCTATTGCATGGGCGTTCTTTCCAAAAGTTGTTGGAATATTCTTTAAGTGTCCTCACTGCAAGGCGTGGGTTCCACAGGCAAAGAAATGCCCGGAATGCGGTAAAGAAGTCAACTTTAAATTCAAGGATGAAATCCAAAAATTTGAGGAGTACAAAGAAAAGAAGGTTCTTCGTGTTAAGTCCGTTGATGAAATAAAAAACAAAGAGTTGAAGAATTACAATTTAATAATTGCTGATAATGAAAAAACAGCGAGAGAGGCCTATAATTATATTATAAGTTTGATTCAGGATGCCTACAACCTGCTCACTGATTTTTCTGTTGTTGCAACAGAAGCAATAAATGGAAGCAACGCGTTGAAAAATATTCAATTGAAACCAGGAAGGCCAATTAAAGTTATGCTTGCGATAAAAGTTCCAGCCCTTGCAGACGGTTTTAAGGCATGCGGTTCTCCTTCCCAGTTAGAGTATAAATACGATGGGTTCAGGGTTCACATCCACAAGACGAAGAATCTTGTTAAAGTATTTACTCGCCGCCTGGAAGATGTTACCCATCAATTCCCTGACCTTGTCAAAGCAGCCAAAAATGTCAACGCTGACAGCTTTATTATAGACGGTGAAGCAGTTGGTTACAACAAGAAGACAGGCAAGTCCCTTCCTTTTCAGCAGATATCACAGAGAATAAAGAGAAAGTACGATATAAAGAGGATGGTTGACGAGCTTCCTGTTGAGGTTAATGTTTTTGACATCGTTTATTACAATGGAAAGAGTGTTCTCAACAAATCATTAAAGGAGAGAAGGGCGTTGCTTGAAAAAATTGTGAAGGAAGAAAAAGGTAAAATACTCTTATCTGTGAAGAAGATTACATCATCAGAAAAAGAAGCAAGAGAATTCTTTAAGGAGTCCATAAGCCACGGAAATGAGGGTATCATGTTCAAGAAGATAAATGCACCTTACAAACCAGGAGCAAGAGTCGGTTATATGGTAAAGTACAAGGAAGTTATGGAAACATTAGACACAGTTATTGTTGGTGCTGATTGGGGTGAAGGAAAGAGAGCAAGATGGCTGTCAAGTTTTTATATTGCATGTAAGGATGAAAACAACAATCTCTTAACTGTTGGGAAAGTCGGTACTGGTTTGAAAGAAAAGGATGAGCAAGGTCTGAGTTTTGGACAATTGACAAAATTGTTGAAGCCGTTAATCATTGAGCAGAAAGGGAGGTATGTTAGGGTGAAGCCAGAGGTTATTGTAGAAATTCATTATGAAGAAATACAAAAGTCACCTGAATATGAGTCGGGCTTCGCATTGAGATTCCCAAGAATTGTCCGGCTGAGACCTGATAAACCTCTGGATGAAATATCTGATTTGTCAAGAATAAAGTTCTTATACGCAAGACAGAGAGGAAGGAATAAAAAATAAATTAAGTAGGTAAAGAACAGGTAAATACAGGGAAATAAAAAAGCAATAACTTAATTTGAATATCTCTGCTCATCTTAAAATTCTTATTTATCTTAGAATTTTTATTTCTTTCAGTGAAGATATAACTGTTGTCTCATAGAGTAAGTTTTAATCAAAGACACCGAAGAATAAACGAAGTTTAGCTTACTCACTTAGTTTATATTCTGTATCTCCTGTCAGTTCTCACATCTCTTCTTGAGAAGTTCAAAGCGTCTGTCAACTTCTGCCTGGGCTTTCTCAATAACCCATTTATTCTCTGGCTTCAACAGGTGTTTATACCTGCCCTGTGATTTTATCCATTCGAGTAATGGTTTCTTGTTCTGTCCAGGATCGTAATTTAAAGTCCACTTATCATCTTTCACTTCATACAAAGGCCAGAAGTTTGTTTCAACAGCCAACTTTGCAATATCAACTGTTTTTGCAGGGTCAAATTTCCAACCGAGAGGACACGGGCTGAGAACATTTATGAATGCAGGTCCCTTTGTTTCAAGACCAATCTTTACCTTCCTCATATAGTCCTGTATGTTTGAGATTGACGCCTGCGCTGCATATGGCAGGTGATGAGCAGCAATTACTTCTGTAAGGTCCTTTCTAAATTCTAACTTTCCAGGTTTTATCTTTGTTGCAGGGTCTGTTGTTGTTGAGGCCCCAAATGGAGTTGCAGAACTTCTTTGTATTCCAGTATTCATATATGCTTCATTGTCATAACAAATGTAGAGAAAATCATGACCACGCTCTATTGCCCCACTCAAACTTTGCAGTCCAATATCATATGTTCCACCATCTCCGCCGAAGGCAATGAATTTTATATTCTTGTTTATCTTGCCCTGTTTCTTTAAGACCCTGTATGCTGTTTCAACTCCAGAGATTGTTGCACCGGCATTTTCAAATGCGTTGTGAATCCAGGGAACTCTCCAGGCAGTATAGGGATAAATTGTTGTGGAGACCTCTAAACAGCCGGTTGCGTTTGCAACGACGATATCATAGTCAGTTGCTAACAGAGCCAGTTTTGCAATTATAGGAGCACCACAACCAGGACATAATCTGTGTCCAGGTGACAACCTTATTTTCTTATTACCTAATTCTTTTAAATTCATTTTAATCCCTAACACCTAAATATTGAATCTGCTCAACATGTTCTCCTTTATCTAATTTTATCATATCATCATATACTTTATTGACCATATCAACTGAAAGTTCTCTTCCTCCCAAACCATAAATGTAATTGAGTATCTTTGGTTTTTTATCCTCTTCATAAAAAGCACTTCTTACATCGTTGAATAATGCTCCACCGTGAGAACCGAATGATGCAGCCCTGTCAAGAACAGCAACAATCTTTGCATCTCTTAATTTCTTGACAACTTCCTCGTTCATAAAAGGTCTAAACACTCTGACATTTAAGACCCCTGCCTTTACACCTTTCTCCCGGAATTTATCTGCAACAAACTTTGCTGTTCCAACACTTGAATTTATACTGACAATAACAAATTCAGCATCATCCAACTTATAACCCTCAAAGTAATCATACTTTTTACCTGTCAATTTTGAGAATTCATCGAAGACATCTCTTATAACCTTTTTAGCATTATCCATAGCAAGGATTTGTTGTCTCTTATGCTCAAAATAATAATCAAACAAATCAAGAGGTCCTATCGTTATGGGCTTCTCTGTCCTTAACAAACTGTACTTTGGGTTGTACTCTCCGATAAAGTCCTTAACTGTACTATCATCAAATGTATAGACCGTCTCCTGGCTATGACTTGTTATAAAACCATCCTGCATAATCATAACAGGCAGTAAGACATTTTTGTTCTCTGCGATTCTTACAGCCATAATTGTATTTTCATAAACATCCTGAGCATTTTCAGAGCAGAGCATAATCCAACTTGCGTCCCTCACCAACATAGCATCAGAGTGGTCTCCATGAATATTAATAGGAGCTGATAATGCCCTGTCAGCCAGGTTCATAACAATGGGTAATCTTGTTGATGATGCAATATAAACAATTTCAGTCATTAAAGCAAGTCCATTGGCAGATGTTGCAGTCATTGTTCTTGCACCAGCAGCAGCAGAACCAACACACGCACTCATAGCAGAATGCTCTGATTCAACCCTAATCATTTCAGTATGAACTGAACCGTCATTAACGAACTCGGAAAATTTCATAGCGATAGGTGTCTGCGGTGTTATTGGATAAACAGCCACAACATCAGGGTCTATCTGCCTCATTGCCTCAGCAGCAGCATGGGCTCCTGACAATACCCTTCTATTCTTTAATTTAGTCATAATAACACCTTTTAATTATGTCCTGGACTCTTCTTGTCCTTGAACTTTGTCTCCCTCTCCATTGTAATTGCTTTGACAGGACAGACATCTGCACAGATACCACATCCCTTGCAGTGGTCTAAATCAATGGCAGTTGCCTTGAAAGTAAATTTATCATCCTTCTTTAACAAAATACTTGAATCAGGGCAATACAAATAACATAGCATACATCCAATACACTTATCAGAGTTTATAACAGGCCTGAATGTTCTCCAACCGCCTGTATGATAATTTAAAGAGTTACCAGAGTCCTCTATAACTCCACCGATTGGTATCTCCTTCCATCCTTTTTTCTTTTCTTCCATGAAAACACCTAACAGAGTTTTGTTTCCTTGTAAGCCATAATCACTGACTCTTTGTTCTTCTCAATGAGCTCTTCACTCAGCTTTGACTTGAATTTTTCTTCTATGAATTTGTTTATTAATTTTACAGGGAAAATATCGACTGCTCTGGCAACAGAGCCGAGAAGAGGACTGTTTGGAAAATTCTTTCCAATGGTCTTCAATGAAATTCCTGATGCATCAACATAATAAATCTTTCCCTTGAAGTTCTGATTTATTGAATCCTTAAAATCACAGGTCTCACTGTTGACGATTAAAATGCCTTCATCGCTCATCCCCTCTGTAACATCAAAGACATCCAATAATGTTTTGTCAAGCAGAACAACGACATCAGGATTTGTAACATAAGAATGAATCTGTATAGGCGACTCGCTTACTCTGACAAATGCCTTGACAGGAGCTCCCATCCTTTCAGCACCATACTCTGGAAACGCCTGTATGTAAAAGCCAAGCTCTGATGCAACTTCTGCCAAGACCTCACCGGCACTCTTTGCTCCCAGGCCACCTCTGCCTATGAATTTCAGCTCAAGCATCCCTTTCTCTCCAAAGTTTACGTCAGAACTCATACACTAATCAACCTCTTTTTTTATGTTCTTCTGTAAACTGAACAAAACAACACTTCTATTTAAATGTTTTGGGAGAGTGAAAAGACAGAAGTTCTTTTTAAGGCAATTTTTTCCTTACAAAAGGTGGTGATAGGTATTAGAGAGGTGATGGGTTTTGGAAGGTAATAGGTGTTATGTATAATATTACTCTATCAACCTAAGAAGATTTAAATAGATAAG
>CAYLQB010000025.1:0-11505 GCA_964385745.1 uncultured Methanosarcinales archaeon | reverse complement strand
GAAAAGTCAGAGCAGAGCAGGGCTATGCTTCATAGAAATTTACAAGAGCTTGAAACTCTCGACTTGATAAAGAGAGAAAGACACAAAAAGTATATCCTCAAAGATGGCGGTTTAATTGCGATTATGTAATCTCCTCTTTAGTCAGGAATTTTATTAATAGTAAAATAATTTGAGTGGATTGTATGGGATTCACGACTACAGAAATGAATCTGGCTGGTAACGGAAAGGTTTAAATACTTTAGAGTGGTTATAACATTTATAATATTGAATCAGATAATGATAAGAATTTAATGATTTATTAATCTTGAATTTTTTGTCTCAAAACTTTATAATCATGTCAGATATTTTATATAAAAAACTTATAGGCAAGTTTCCCCCGGTTGGAGAGTTTAAGGTCAAAAGAGTAACAGTATACCCCCAGACAGACGAGGAAAACCCTAGAGGGATAGAACGGATTTATGTAAAATTTTTAGAAGAAAGGTTCATAAACAAAAACAGCCACTTAGAGTTGGGTGACTTAGAGAAAATTGCAAATGAAGTTTTTCCGGATATAGAATTTGAAGGAAAGTCCCTAGGAGATGAGGGGGATGTTATTCTCTTCAATCCAGGAAATCCAGCTAAAGAGTATCAGAAATATCAGGGACATGCCTTTCGCTTTTATTATGAAGGTACTGTTCCTATCATAGAAATATCAACTGGAAATAGAGGAGATATAGGTCTAAGTGATGAGCAAAGAGAACGATACTTTGAGTTCTGTATGAAAGTTTATGATGCACATGTCAAAGCCTTAGAAAGGAATCCGAAGAATCTGGACAGAGATTAAATCTTCCTTAATTTAATTAAAACTCATTAAAACCAAAATATTTATAAAAACTTTTTCTTTAGGTGTGTTATAGAGTTTATGTGTTTAATGCATATACTTTATGTTTGTTTGTCATGCTTAAAGTATGTGTTAATTGAAGTGCATGTTGATAGTTATATTTATAATGTGTAACATATTACTTTTAAAAAAGAGGTGTGTTTATGAGGAGAGTTAAAACAGGCATTGACGGACTTGATGAACTCTTAAATGGAGGCATTCCTGAGAGGAATTCTATACTTGTATGTGGCAGTCCGGGAACAGGTAAAAGCATATTTGGATTGCAGTATATTTATACAGGGGCGAAGAATGGAGAGCCAGGCCTCTATGTTTCAATTGAGGAGAAACCCGAAAAATTAAGGGATCAAGCGCTTGCGTTCTTTAAAGATTTTAATAAGTATGAGAAGGCAAAAAAGATTATGTTTTTAAAAATCCCAAATGATGTTACTAATTTAGATATTACAGGACTTATTGAGCGGGCAGCTAAAAAAATAAAAGCCCAGCGTATAGTTATTGACTCATTATCAATTCTTTCTATAAATGCTCCCATGTACAAAATTAAATTAAAGGCAGGGCTTGATAAAGATGTTATCTTCTCAAGAGCAGAGTTAAGACCTAGTTCGCTCGGTTACTCTGATGAAACAAAACAATTTATTTATATGTTTGTCAACAGAGTTAACGAAATAGGAGCCAGTACTTTATTTATAGCTGATTCTCCTGAACAAGGCGGTTATTTAACGAGAGATACTGTCTCAGAATTTGTTTGTGATGGGGTTATACGCTTGAAACAGCTGATTATAGGAAGAACTGTTCAGAGAGTTCTTGAAATTATAAAGATGAGAAATACTCCTATCCAACCAGGTTTTCATAGTTTAGTTTTTGGTAAGAGAGGACTTCAAATTGTTAACTTTAGGTATTAGGAGGGCTTTATGGATGCTTTAACTTATTTGGGTGCAATATCCTTGTTATTTCTTGTTGGATTGCTTTCTACTCTACTCTCTAAGAAGTTAAAGATGAGCAATGTACTTTTGTTGGTTATCTCCGGCTTCTTGCTCAAGTTAGCATTTGAGCAGACAATTGTTATGACTTTCCCACCCTTGTTTATAACTTTAGTAGCCATTATAGCTTTGTCTCTTATCATATTCGATGGTGCATCAAGGTTTAAGTTTAAGGAGTTTGACAGTTTTTCCTTCAGAGCTTTGAAAATGTTTATTATCTTTTTGACTTTGAATCTTATAATATTAACTCCCATCACAATGCTCCTGTTTAGAATATCATTATTGTCTTCTCTTATCTTTTCCACACTGATGACTGCAACTGCTTTTGAGGTCTTGACCATTATGCTCAAAAAGGAAAAAACACGTTCAATAGAGTTACTCGAACTTGAATCAATAGTTAATGCTCCTTTTACTGTCCTGCTTCCTTTCATGCTAATTGATTTTTTCAAGAACGGCGATGTAAATGAAATTTTTAACTCGACTGCTTATTTAGTTCCATTTTTACAGCAGGTAATCATTGGAATTGGAACAGGAGTTCTTATAGGTGTGATTATATTTAAATTTATGAGGAATAAATACTCAGAGAGTTTATCACCCATTGCCTTAATAACTTCTGTTTTATTGACTTATGTTATGTCTGAAGAGCTTGGTGGTAGCGGTGTTCTTGCTGTTACTGTTCTGGGCCTGTTCTTTGGTAATATGTATGTTAAGAACAAACCCATCTTACAAGAATTTTCCAGCACAATGTCAAACAGTGTTGAGATATTGATATTCCTTCTGTTCGGGATGACCATCAGCTTGAATTATAATATCCTCTTCTTTCTCAAATCGCTTGTTCTCTTCATTGTGTATTTGTTGTTGAGGTTACTCACTGTTCAGTTTTCAGTTCCGAAGTATTCAGTCGGTGAGAAGTCATTTTTGGTGTTTGTAATGCCTAAAGGAATTACACTGGCGGCTGTCGCATTGACCTTGTCTGTTATGGCGGGCTATGACTTTTCAGAAATGATAAGTTTGTTGTTCTTATTCTTCTTTTACTCATTAGTTCTTGCGGTTATTACACTTAGATTCTCAAATAAACTTCTTAATCGGAATGTTGAGAAGGTTATTAAATAAGTCATTAAATGATTTATCAGCGAGATTGACCAATGTGTTAGTTTAAAATTTAGCTGGCTTTAATTTTATTTGTCAAGTGCTGTCTTCAATAGAAACATTTAAAAGTTTTATGTGAAGAAGTTTTTATACTGAAGATGGATAAGAGAACTAAAGATGCAGGAGGAAGGAGTGCTGGGATGGGAAGTGTTACAAAAATTATTTTAGACACGAATTTTCTTTTAATACCTGCGAGGTTAGGAGTAGATGTGTTTTCTGAGATTGAGAAATTAATGAGTGAAAAATATAAATTGTACATTGTTGAGGAAACAGTAAAAGAGCTTAAATCATTGAGTTTAAATCCTGGCGGTTATTCTGGTTTTGTTAGAATTGCAGAACAGTTAGTTGAAAAGGAGGATGTTCATGTATTGAAAACGAAAAGCTTTTTAAATACTCCCAAACTCCACAACAATACTAAAAAGGCGTCATATTTACAGAGTAATTTCAAAGACGCTGACAGTGTTATTTTGGGTATAATTAGTAAAAACCCGAAAGAATTTGTCGTCGCTACACAGGACAAGGAGTTGCGCAGTAAAGTCAGAAAACTTGGAGCGAGAACTATTTATTTGAGAAAAAAAGCATATTTAAAGATTGAATAATGATTAAATACTAAATAAGGGGGAGAATTATGTTTTACAAAATTAAGATGAAAGATCATATAAGGGTGCCTCCAAATTTGTTCGGCTTGAACACTAAAGAAGCAATAATGAATGTTTTGAAGGAGAGATATAGGGGTTTAATCACTAAGGAAGCAGGCATTGTCATTGAGGCCTCAAAAGTGGATGATATTGGAGAGGGCATTATTATTCCTGGTGATGGTGCTGCTTACTATGAGACAACATTTGAAGTAATAACATACAAGCCAGAGCTTAAGGAGATTGTTCTTGGCCGAGTTAGGGATATACAGGACTTTGGTGCTTTTTTGAGTATAGGTCCTTTGGAGGGTATGGTTCATATAGGTCAGATAATGGATGATCATGTAAGTTTTAGCAAGGAGAAGGTGCTAGTTGGTAAGCAGACGAAGAGAACTCTTAAGGTTAATGACCTGTGCAGGGCTAGAGTAATTGCCATAAGCTATAAAGATATTAACAATCCAAAGATAGGACTTACAATGAGGCAAGAGGGCCTTGGAAAACTTGAATGGATAGAAGAAGAGAGAAAGGAGAAGAAGGGTGGAGAGCAGGTTAAATCAAAGAAAGCCAAGTCGAAGAAGGGCAAGGGCAAAAGTAGATAATAAGTTGTGTAAAATACTAATTATTGAATAGAGTTGATTATCATGAAGAAAGTATGTAAACACTGTAAGATTTTTGTTTCAGGGGATGTATGCCCCATATGTGGAAAATCAGATTTCACAACCAATTGGCAGGGTAGGATTATTGTTATTGATCCTGTTCATTCAGAAATAGCCAAGAAGATAAGAATAACAACAAAAGGAGAATATGCTCTGAAAATAAGGTGATTTTATGGATGTAAAAGTTATTAAGAAAGAAGAATCAAAATTATTCCCCCGAGTTGAAGGTATTTTCAAAGTGGATTTTGCTGGAAAAACACCTTCCCGTTTAGAAGTTAAAGCAGAGGTATCAAAGTTTTTAGGGGTTAATACTGATTTAGTCGTTATAAAAGAAATTAAGAGTATTTATGGAGAGAATACCTGCGTTGTAAAAGCGAGGGTTTACATGGATAAGAATGCCTTGAAGAAGTTAGAACCAGAATACACTTTAAAGAGGAACCAACTTATAAATAAAGAAAAGGGAAATGCTGAGAAGAAAGAGGAAGGAAAATCCGAGCAGAAAAAAGAAGAAGCTGCTGAACAGAAGAAAGAAAATAAATCCGAACAAAAAAATAGTGAAAACACTGAAAAAGAGAAAGAGATTTCCGGACATAAGAAAGAGGAAAAGTCAGAGCAAAACAAAGAGCAGAAGACGCAGGAAAATAAATAAAGTTTAAGAGTTGATTAATATGGCAGATAAAAAGAAGAAAGTAAAGAAACCAAAGAAGAGAAAGCATACTTATACTTACTATAAAATTGAGGGCAATAAGGTTACAAGGACGAATAGAACATGCCCAAAGTGTGGAGAAGGATATTTCCTGGCAGAGCATAAGGATAGGTGGACCTGCGGACATTGTGGATATACAGAGTTCAAAGATAAAAAATAAACAGGAATAAACAGCGTTAGAGCTGAGTAAAGAATAAATTTGTTATCCCCCTTCTTGTTTAATTTTACTTGAATTTATACTTGAAGATATTACTCTCTTTGAGTGCCTATGATTTACATAACAATTTAATTTATAATCTGTTTGACTTATTTTATTTACTCAATATATTCATGCTTAAATGTTCATCCTTGCTCTTACGAGACCAATCGTCTCCATAATATCAGAAGCCAGCATTGATTCTTTCTTGGTTTTGGCGATTATCTGTCCAGCGGTTCCGTTTATTTTTGCCCCATAATAAGCGGCTCTCATGGGCTGAATATGCTGGGCTATCAACGATGCTACAATACCACTTAATAAATCACCAAAGCCGCCCTTTGTCATGAATACAGAACCGCTCTTGTTCACCAGGACCTCGACGCCGTCTGTGATAATATCAAAATGACCCTTTAATAAGAGTATGATATTTAATCTCTTCGCAAATTCCTTTGCAGTGTTTATTCTCTTTTTTATATCTGTACTTAACTTTGTGTCTGACAATTCCTCAAATTCACGAGAGTTCGGAGTTAGAATTATGGTGCTCTCTTTGTTGGTTCTGTTCATAAAGATATCCAAATGATTCTTGAATGCCCTAAGACCATCTGCATCTAGGACTATTGGTTTGTTCATTCTTATAGCTGATTCAACGATGCTGCGAACTGCTTTGAATGTTTCTTCTCTCCTGCCAAGTCCAGAACCTATGAGTAAGGTGTCATATTTTCTTATTTCAGGGAGAATTATGTTGACATCCTTTTCACCCAAGTAATCTGTTTTTAGTGGTATGGTGATTATGTCAGGTCTTCTTATGGCTGCAATATCAGCGGCTCTCTTTGGAGCGATTAGTGTTGTTAAGTCACAACCACTTCTTAAGGCGGCTTCGCAGTTGAAGATGCCTGAGCCGGTAAATTTGTAACTTCCTGCTATCACAAGTAGATAACCAAAATCATGTTTATGACACCAGATGTTTCTTCTCGACATATTATCACCTTGGAGAATAATTTATTAATATTAAGTAAGGTATTAAGTATTAAATTTACTTATTTACATTAATGTTCTAATTTTCCTTTTCCATTCCCTGAAATACGAGGAGGTCCTCTGTCGTTAGTTTCTTTTTGTTCTTTATCTTATCCAGGACAATTTCTTTCTTTTTCTTGAGAATCTCTCCTTCTTTAGCTTTTTCTTCAAGGAATTTTTCTTTTTTCTCCTCTTTTATTAATCCATGAAGTTTATTGGCTTCTCTTAATTTTTCTTTGAGCTCTTTGTTGAGCCCCAATATTTCACCCCTGAATTTTAAGAAGTTATTTTGAGCTTCATTTTCTTTTAATCTCAATGAATCAATCTCTTTTGCGTAGCCGAGCAGGTCCTCGTGTCTCCTCTGAGATTCAGCTGCTATGACTTGAATCTTTAAGTGCCTCTCCTGATTTTCCCTTTTAATCCTCTTTATCTCTTTGTTGAGCTCTGCTTCTTCATCCCAAACACCCGCAACTGACTTTATCTCCTTGTATTCTGTTTTTTTCTGTTTTATAAGTTTCATTAATTTCTTTTCTTTTTCAGGAGAAAGAGCTTCTGTCTCAAACTTTAACTCTAACTCTTCAATCTGCTTCTTTAACTCTCCAGGAGAAATCTTTATTCCCTTCTTCTTTGAAAGGCCTTCTCTCTCACTTCTTATTTTGTTGAATCTTTGAATGAGTTCTTTTAGTTTGTCGCTGTTCTTCTGCCTTTCTTCTTTTAGCTTTTTAACCTTTGATGTTAGTTCGTCCCTCTTCCTTTTTGCTTCTTTGAGTTTAAGAATTAATTCTTTGATTTTAGAACCTACATCGGCTCTCTTTTCGTACCACTTTTCCTTATCAGAATTCAGGTCATTAAGTTTTTTTCTCAGTTCTGTTATTTGCTTTCTTAACTCAGCAAGTTTATCATAAATTTCTTGCTTATTAATCCTTACTCCCTTAGCTGGTTTTTCTTCATCGCTGTTGTTTCCTTTATAATCTTCATTTATATTCCTGGTTGACCCTTCCTTTCCATTGTTCTTTTCTATGTTGTCTTTGTTGTTCATGTTATCACTCATTCCTCCTTTGTTATTCGTTTTTCCTGTTTTTCTGTTGTTATTCTCTTCTATCCTGTGCTCTTGTGGCTGTGCTATCTCTTTTTCTCCAATGTTCCCTTTTTCTCTCTCTTCAGTTTTGTCTTCCTGCATTCACATCACTTAAAATAATGAAATTTTATAAAAAATTAAATTTTGTTCGATTTGTTCAGCCGAACAAAGCGCCTAATCCTGCTGCTGCCTGCTCAACGCTTGGTTTCTCTTCTTCTTTCTTTTTCTCTGGTTTCTTTTCTTCTTTCTTTTCTGTTTGAGCCGGAGCTGCCTGAACTGTCTGGGCCTTTGCAATTACTTCATCAATGTTAATTCCTTCCAAAGATGTGACAACTGCTTTTATCTTTGCTGTGTCTGCTTTGATTCCAGCTGATTCTAAGACCTTTTTCATATTTTCTTCATTAATTTCTTTTCCTGCTTTGTGAAGCAACATTGCAGCATATACATATTCCATTTTTACAACCTCCTTATGCCTTCCTTTCATTAATTGTTAAATTATTGTCTGTTTTGATTTGTTATTTATTTTGTCTCGTTTGATTCAATCTTCTCTGATACTGATTTTGCTATGCTCTCTGCCTTTGATAATTCTTCCTCAACATTCTCTTTTGTAAGTATGTTTGCTTCTGAACTCAACGCCTTTGCTTCGGAGTATGCCTTGCTTAACATTGGAATTATTGTGTCTTTAGTTATATAGCCGATAGTCATGGCAAGGTGGCGTGATTCCAAAGCTGCCCTGGTCATGTTCGCTAATACCTGTTCAGTACTTATCTCTAAGACATCTGATTTGAATATCTGTCCATCTTCATAGGCGGCGATTATCTTCAAACCAACTTTCATAGGTTCTATACCTAACCTATTTAATACAGATGCAACTTTATCATTAACAATTTCCCCTTCTCTCGCAACAACAGCATCTTCTTTAATTGCTACTTTGCCTCCTTCAATACCTGCTTTGATTCCAGCACCTGCGAGTTCACTTATTATTGGTCCTGGAGGAAAGCTCGTCTTTCCTTTCTTAACTATAATATCATTTGGCGCAATCTGTCCTGCTTTTACAGGAGCTGATGATATGTTCTCTTTGAGAATCTTTGAGAGTTTAAATGGGTCCTGGTCTGTGATTATGAGAGCAGGCATTCCTTTCAGGAAACCTTCCAACTCCTGGATATTTGGTTTCTTCTCCTTTAATCTCTCAAAAACAATCTTCATGAGGTTCTTCTTGGTCATCCTTATTATGACCTTATCTCTCAGCAAAGACCTCATCTTTTGCAGTTGTAAAGCTGGAAGATTGTTCATATCTACTATTCCAATAACTCTTGCATTTTCAAGGAGTTTGGTGAGTTCATTGACAATCTTCTTCTTTTTTTCAGAAACATGAGCTTTGTAATTCATTTATATCACCCTTACAGGATTGCTCATCGTTAGTTTTAAGAGCACCTTCTTGACATTGTTCTTCTCATTAGGAAGGTTGTGAATTATGGCTTCATAAACTGCAACCGCATTCTCAATTATATCTGAGTCCTTCATGGATTCTGTTCCAACTCTCGCTTGAATCATAGGACTCTTCTTTATAGCCACCTTAACTGTCCTCTTTAATTTATCCACCAGGGCTTTCAGGTCAACTTTTGGTGGGAAGACACAGCCGGCTTTTGGGTTTGGCATTTTTCCTCTAGGAGCCAAGACACGGCCGAATGCAGAAGCCACTTTTGGCATTATATTTACCTGTGCGATAAAGAAATCGTAGTCCCTCCCAAGTTTTTTTATTAACTTCAAGTCCTTGGCATACTTGTCAAATTCTTCTGCCAGAATAACTTTATCACAGACCTCTTTTGCCTGTTCAAGTGTTTCAGGACCTACAAAAGCACAAATCTTGACATTCTTGTCTAACGGCTTTGGAAGTTCAACAAAGAATTCCTTGCGGTTGGTTGATTTTTTGAGGTCCATACTCTTGAGAGTAACAATCATATCAATACTCTGGTTAAATTTCCTCTTCTTTGATTTCCCCCTCAGTTCTTTCAAAGCTTTGGCGAATAATTCCTGCTCATGCATTTAAACCCCTCCTACATAAAGTAGTATGCGGAATTTTTAGCAACTAAAGACGCTGATGCTCAGCATCATAGAACTAAAAATTCTTATTATTCCGTGGGTAATCAGATTATTTATAAAGTTTTTGTTTTTTAATGAGAATTTAGCAACATAAGTTTTGTCAGAAAACTTTATATAAAAGTAAGAATCCCCAATTTTTATGGGAAATGATATTAGAACTGCAATTGATGCGATTATAATACAGGATAAGAAGCTTTTGATGGTTAGAAAGAAAAAAGTTTGGATACTTCCAGGTGGCAAGGTAGAACCTGGTGAAACTGATTTAGAGTGTCTTGTCAGAGAAATTGCAGAGGAATTATCTGGGACTGAAATAAAAGAATATATTCAATTTTACAAAGAAACTAAAGGTATGACGCCACATACGCATAGGGAGATAAGAGTGAAATTTTATCTTGCAAAGCTTAAAAGTCCATTGTATCCTGTTTCGAAAGAAATATCTGAAGCAAGATGGGTAGGAGCAGACGATTTTTCTAAATATAATTTATCAGATATTACTTCTAAAATCATAGAGTCATTACAGTATGATAACTATCTGTGAGCTGGTTCTTTGTTAATTGACTGCTGAATGAATTTTATCAGCCAGTACTACTCTTATTCTTTGTTATTCATTGATACTATTACCAAAAACCTTTAATATTCAGGTGCTGTTTCTTCTCTTATGCTTTACTTAATAGGACTTGGACTGGAGGATGAGAAATCACTCAGTATGAAGGCCTTGGAAATCATAAAAAAAGCCGACTTTATATTTCTAGAGGGTTATACATCAAAACTCTCAGACCTCAATCTTAAAAAGATGAATGACTTATTCAACAAAGAGGTTAAGATTGTTAACAGGGATTTTGTTGAGAATACTTCTAATATCCTGAATCTTGCAAAAGAAAAAGATGTTGTCCTGCTTGTTATAGGAGATCCGATGGTTGCAACAACCCATTTAGAGCTTGTCCTGGATTCAGAAGCAAAGAAAATACCTGTCAGGATAATAAACAATGTCTCTGTTGTAAACGCTGTTGCTAATCTTGGCCTGGAGTTTTATAAGTTCGGAAAGACAACGAGTATCCCCTTCACAACGAAGAGTTTTACTCCTGAAACTCCCTATGATATAATAAGAGAAAACAAATCAATAAATGCGCATACGCTATGCCTGCTCGACCTAAAGCCGGATGAGAATAAGTTTATGACTTTCAATGAGAGTTTAAATTACCTGTTGAAAATAGAAAATAAGAGAAAAGAAAATGTTCTCTCCGAATCAACACTTGTTGTTGCCTGCGGGGCGCTCTCTACGAAGGATGAGAAGATTATCTTCGGCAGAATAAAAGATATTCTAAGTATAAAACTCAATGTTTTTCCCCAGTGTTTAATTATCCCGTCAAAACTGCACTTTATGGAAGAAAAGGCATTGAAGCGTTTTAGTGTGCATTAATATGGAGATGATTTCTTATTTTTTATGGATGCTGATGTTGTAATAAAAAAGGATTTTATTGAGAGTCCTGATAAGGAATTAGAATCATAATGAATACATCTGCTGTTCTCTTGTTGTTCTGTTTTATTTTATTTTGTCTCTTTTTTCTTTATCTTTTCCCTCTTCCATATCTACTTCCCCTCTAACATAAGTATAGAATTCCTTAAACTTTTTTAGATAGTCAATTTTTGTATTCTTATCCGATGGCGAGTGACTTTTCTTAGTGTCCAATACGATGATTATTTCTCCAGGTGTTATTGTCACCTTGTCAAATAACAGTATCTCTTCAAGATTTGAACCAATTACTTCCCCCTCTGAGTGAACGCCGTTTATACTCTTATGGATTTCTCTTCCTATTTGATAAGAAGGATTATCTTCTTTGTATTTGCACAAAGCATTGTAAAATATATTTGTCATTTTTTCCACATACTCTTCGCATATTTCATTGTATTCTTTTGTCATTTCATCTTCTGCTCTGTCTTCAGGAGGTCTCTCTGGAAATTTAGAGCTTTCATACTTTACCTTCTTTATTAATATGACATTATTATCCTGGTTATTCTCTTTTTTCTTTCTACCGAAAAGATTAAAGAATCCTCCTATACCGGTCTTTTTCTCTTTTGGTGGCGCTATTTCTTTCTCTAATATTTCTTTT
>CAYLQB010000024.1:4382-12209 GCA_964385745.1 uncultured Methanosarcinales archaeon | reverse complement strand
TCGCCAGTCCCTTGCGGGGCTTGAACTTGCATGGCTAATCCCAACCCCAATAGCTACAATCTCCCGCAGGATCAACGGGTATGTATCACGATTACGGTCGTAAGAACTTAAAAGAATCTCACAAGGATTTTTAAGTTGTGGTTATCATACCATCCTACTTCATGCCTAATACTACTATTGGGCACACACGAAGATAAGAAAGGAGGTGATAAGATTTTATTAATCTTCGAGTTTTGTTTTTCAGTCGAAACTAAAATCAGACTCTAGCATTGAGTGACTAAACAGCTTATATTTAAATGTTTTGGTATGCAGAACAAAGTGTAAAGCAAGATGTAAAACATAAATTACAAAATATAACTGACAGCAACAAATAAAAAAATAAAAAGAAGTTATAACCTGTGGGGCAGGGTAACTTCCTAAGTGTTAAATGTTTGGGCTTTTTATTTTTCTCCAATCTTCCCTACTTTATTATCACCTCCTCTAATGTTCAATTATCTTCCATTGGTTTTTCTTTACTTACGGCATTCTCATTCATTATGGGGTAGGTATGTAACTCCCAGCGAAGTAGGATTACACACATGTAGTATTGGCAGTTTTCTACCAGTCCATAAGAGAAAGACCGTTAATCCTCCCTATTTCGATTATCACCCTGTTATTACCTCCCTTTTTTCTGCGTTTGTTTTGTTTATTCTCCTTGTTTTATATGGGGTAGATGCATAACCCGGAGAGCACGCGGACTCAGAGGGTTATGCATATTCCTTAACGACCTTAGTAATTTTCATTTATTTATCACCTTGTTCTCACCTCCTTTTCTTCCTTCTTACAGACACTCAGTTTGGATTTAACTCAAATTAATTTTAGTTGTTGATTCAGTTGTTGATTTTTGGTTGTAAAAAGTGAAACCTTCTTTGATATTCTCAGTGATATTTTGTTTTAGATGTGTTATTTTGGTGTTGTTGCTCTGTTAGTTTTTGTCTCTTAAATTATCTATAAGGGGAGCATATTTAAATACCCTATTAAGGATAAATCAGATTTGTTTTCCACAAAATTTAAAAGCCGAAAACAGATTCGAGAGATTATGATAATTGTTGCTAATTATTCACCCTCCTGGTTTCTATTGTACAGCATTGGCTTAGAAGTCGTTTTTGCACTCGTCGCATTGGCTGTTTCTCTACTTGGATTAAGAGTTTATAGGATGGTTTATCAGAAGGAGGTTAAAGCAATTAGTACTGCTTTTTTGTTAATTTCTATTTCTTATTTTATAGATGCTCTATTTAATTCTATAAATGCAATGCGTTTAAGCAGTATACTTTCAAGTGCAAGAATCGCTTCGCAGGCAATCGTATTAAATGTAATAAACATGTATAGTCATATCATACTTATGATTCTTGGGTTCTTGATATTAACTTTAACAATATTTAAGGTTAGAAATAAGAATATATCCTGGTTAATCTTTCTCTTATCCTTGATTGCAATACTTACAGCAGGAAGAGTGTTACTATCTTTCTTCCTGATTCTGACGCTTTATCTCCTTTTCATATCAGGATATTACTTAGCGAGTTATTACAGACACAAGAATTTTATGACCGGCAGTATTGCCCTCGCATTCGTAACAATGTTAATTGCAAGTGTTTTTTTCATAAATTCAGTATATCATCCTATAATGTATGTTTGGGGTCATTTCTTAACTCTTGGAGCTTATTTACTACTTTTACTTAACTTTTATTTGGTGCTTAAAAAATGAAGAAGAAAAGAGAGAAAATAGAGATTATACATAGCATCTTAGAGACCATACGGGATAATAGAAATTACTGCAAGCCCACTCATATTCTCTACAAATCGAATTTATCTTATAAGATGTTAAAACAGTATTTAAACGAACTTATTGATAAGGGCTTTGTCACAGAAGAGTATGATAAAAAGAGGAAGAAGAGTTATTCCCTTACTTCAAAGGGCTTTAAATTCCTCGAAGATTATGACATAATAAAATCATTTATGGAATCATATGGTCTTAATTAACAATAAATTGCAATATTAAAAGATACAGATAATAAAGATATAAATAATTAGGGTAAATAAGAACAAAAATTTTATAAAAACTCCTTGATTAAGTACAAACAGGTATTAAATAAAGATGGGGGAATAAATAAAAAGGGGGAATATGAAAAAAGAAATCATTGAGAAGATGGCAGCTCTTATTACGGCAGCATTTGGACTTGTTGCGGCACTGGCCTGGAATGATACTATAAGAGCAATATTCAAGCATTACTTTGGAACAGCAGATACTATCTGGGGAATGCTAACATATGCAGTTCTCGTAACTATACTGGCAGTTATTGTAACCATACAAATAGGAAAAGCAGCAGAGAGAGCTAAAAAATAAATCAAAGAAACCACTTAAAAGAGAAAGCATTTCTTTAAATACAGGAGGAATGCATTAAAGTGATTGCTTAGATTTAAACCTATGATTTGTTATTATCATAAAAAAGTTAGAATGTAAAAAGAGGTGAGTAAGTGATTAACATATTTTTATTTGTATCTTCCATTTTTCTGTTAACCCTTCTTCTCGGTAAACTTATAGAAAAGATAAGGGTTCCATGGATATTCGCCTCATTAATTCTTGGAGCTTTACTCGCATTTAAGAATCCATTTGTATCAATAACATCATCACAGGTCTTTACATTCCTCGCAAACTTCGGTATGTACTCTCTTCTATTTGTTGTTGGAATGGAACTCGATGTAAACGACTTAAAAAAGCAGGGCAGGTTTATCATAAACACGACCCTCATAACTATAACATTAGCAACGATCTTCGGACTTGCAGTAATAAAAATATTCTTTAACTACAATTGGTTTATATCAACATTAATTGCTTTATCATTCGCAACAGTCGGCGAAGCAATATTAATTCCTATTCTGGATGAATTCAAAATAATCAACACAAAACTCGGACAATCTATAATAGGAGTCGGAACATTAGATGACCTCTTTGAATTATTAACCCTTATCCTGGTTGTGATTATCGTCGGCTCAAAAATACATACAAATACTCATATCATTTTAACACTTGGCTGGTTGGGCGTTCTATTCCTACTAACTATTGGCATGAAAAAATTCAGCAAAGAAGGAGAAAAGTTTAATTTCCTCAGCATAGAAACAGCATTTCTATTTACATTATTTATATTATTCTTATTCCTTGGAGTTGGAAAGTTTGCAGACAGCACTCCACTTGCAGCACTGCTTGCTGGAATATCTCTAAAAACATTCTTGCCAAAGAAGAGATTGAAACTTATTGAGGAAGAAATCAAGACATTGTGTTATGGATTCTTCGCGCCAATTTTCTTCTTTTGGGTTGGTATAACAATGAATATGAGCTACTTACTAACAAATGTTGGTTTGCTATTACTTGTATTCTTTGTGTCTTTGCTGGCAAAATTACTCGGTTCTTATATTATAGCTGGAAAGAAATTTGGATTTAAGGAATCAACTCTCTTAGGTATTGGATTATCAGCAAGATTCAGCACAAGCATTGTCATAATAAAGATTTTACTTGAACAGCATATCATAGGAACAGAACTTTACTCAATCATTATCGGTTCGACAATTCTGTTTACATTCTTAATACCTATTGTATTTTCAAACTTGATAGTAAAATGGGGAGTAAACGCTAAAAGTAAGATTTCAGAATAAAGATTAAAGAAAGATTAAATGACAGATAAA
This sequence comes from uncultured Methanosarcinales archaeon, assembly GCA_964385745.1. Taxonomy (GTDB): domain Archaea; phylum Nanobdellota; class Nanobdellia; order Woesearchaeales; family WAPY01; genus CAYLQB01. Next base: position 8,489 of record CAYLQB010000024.1, on the reverse strand, counting down.
GAGGTGTCAAGATTAAACTCAATGGATTAAGCAGCTCAGAAGCATCAAGAAGATTAAAAGAATACGGCAAGAATGAGATAGTAAGAAAGGAAAAGACCTCACCAATTAAAATATTTATCTCACAATTCACATCACCTATCATACTCTTATTAATATCTGCCGCAATCTTATCATTAATAGTAAATTCATACAAACACGCAGGATTCTTTGACTCCGGCTTAATTCTTATCATTGTATTTGTGTCAGGCATAGCCGGTTTTATACAGGACTTTAAGGCAGAGAAAGCTGTCGAAGCACTGCAAAAGATGGCAACTCCAACTGCAAAAGTCATCAGGGATGGGAAGGAGCAGGAAGTGCTGTCAACTGAAATTATTCCTGGCGATTTAATAATTGTTGAAAGTGGGGATATAGTCCCGGCAGATGCCCAGATTGTATCAGGAAAGATAGAACTTGATGAATCGGTCTTAACCGGAGAATCAAAATCAATAAAGAAAGGAGTTAATGAGAAAATATTCTCACACTGCAGTGCTTATTCAGGGAGTATTGTAGCAAAGGTCTATGCCACAGGAATGAAAACAGAGATAGGAAAAATAGCAGCTAAAATGCAGGAGATAGGAGAACCACAAACTGCATTTGAACAACAGATGGCTAAGTTCACAAAGAAACTTGTTGATTTAACTATTCTTATAATTATTGTAACACTGCTCGTAGGCATGCAAAAGTTTGGTATCTTGGAAGCGAGCTTAATCGCCGTTTCTCTGGCAGTGGCTGCAATACCAGAGGACTTACCAGCTGTTATCACAATAGCACTATCCCTCGGAGCAAGGGCGATGGTAAAAGGAAAAGCCCTCGTAAGAAGATTGGCCGTTACTGAATCAATTGGAAGTGTCGATATAATATGCACTGATAAAACAGGAACCCTAACAGCAGGAAACATGCAGGTAAGAAAATTATGGCTTGTAAGGGAGAGTAAACCTGCTAAGGAATTGGCAATAAAGTGCTGTCATTATTGCAATGACGCAAAGCAAATATTAAGCAACAACAAGGAAAAATGGATTGGTGATGAAACAGATATTGCATTGAAACAATTCTCTTCATCCTTAACAAAGGAAGAGGGAAAAAGAATTGATGAGGTCCCATTTACAAGCGAAAGGAAGATGGAGAGTGTTATTTACCAAATAAAAAATAAAAAATTAGTTTTCTCAAAAGGCGCTCCAGAAGTGCTCATCAAGAAGTGCAATTCAATTCTGGCTGACAATAAAGTAAAGAAATTAACAGTCGGTATGAAGAGAGAAATTCTTAACAAGAATAAGAAGTTTGCATCAAATGGATACAGAATATTAGCACTTGCATACAAGGAATACAAAAAGGGAAAAGTAGAGGAGAACTTAACATTCATTGGATTAGTCGCACTCGCAGACCCTGTAAGACCAGAAGTTAAAGAGGCAGTTAAGGAGTGTTATTCAGCAGGCATAAGAATCGTAATGATAACAGGAGACAACCCCTTAACAGCGAGGTCAGTTGCAAGGGAGATTAACGTAAGAAGCAAAGGAGTCATTACAGGACATGAACTTGACAAGATAAGCGATGAAGAACTAAAGGAAAAACTCGACAAGGGAATAAACATATTTGCAAGGACAACACCCTTCCATAAATTGAGGATTATGAAGATTCTACAGCAGGAAGGACATATAGTTAGTATGACCGGTGATGGAGTAAATGATGCTCTCGCTCTAAAGAAAGCAGATGTTGGAGTCGCAATGGGAATAAGAGGAACAGAGATAGCAAAGCAAGCAAGCGATATAATACTTTTGGATGACAACTTCGCAACGATAAGAAATGCAATCAAAGAAGGAAGGAGAATATTCGATAACATAAGAAAGTTTGTTGATTATTTGCTGACATGCAATGTAGCAGAAGTTGTAGTTGTGCTGCTGGCAACTATATTCATGCCAGTCATATCCTTATATCCTGTCCAAATATTGTGGATAAACCTCATAACTGATGGGCTGCCTGCTCTGGCATTGTCAGTTGACCCTGCAAGGAAAGACATAATGAAGAGGAAACCAAAGAAGAAGACCGAAGGAATAATAAACAAGAAATTAGCTCTCTTAATCGGTGGCATAGGATTAAAGAAATCCTTCATAATTTTAGGAACTTTCCTAATCGTCTGGTGGCATTCAGGAATGGCACTAGCACGAACAGCATTATTCACAGCATTTATTCTATACGAGTTTGTTAGAATCGCAGTTATAAGATATGATGAGCAATTAAACTCATTTAAGGATTGGTTCTCAAATAAATTATTAGTTTATTCACTGTTGACTTCGTTGATACTGCAATTAATAATCATTTACACACCACTGGCAAAGTACTTCAAAGTTGCACCTCTTGGCTGGTGGGAATGGATGATTCTTATAGTAGGAACCAGCTTAGGAATGTGGCTCGGTATCCTAATAGCAAAATGGGCTGACAGAGTAACTGCAGGAGAGGAATATCTGTAAGAATATGTGATAAGTGACCTCAAAAGGAACAGGATATATAATTTCCAGGCAGAGGTCTTTAACGAGAGAGAATGAATGTTGCCAAAGAACAACTGGATAAGAATAAACAGAAATAATTAAAAGCTATAAAAAGAGAATAACTTTGGTTACACTTGAATGTTCTGGTAAATTAAAGTGCTGGATAAAGTTCTTATAACCCAAGATTTTCAATCCCAGACCTTATAGATGGCTCAATAGAATCCAGTATATCAAATACAAATGCTTTGATCATAATATAGAATTATGAATTGAATTGTTCTTAAAAGTTTCTAAAAATCAAGGGTTATTATGCCTTAAGGTGGATTGGACTTAACATAACCCAATCAGGAATTTATTTCTGATAGGATACCTATCTGTCATGCTGTAATCAAAGTCCTCATTGATGATCAAAAAGTCCATAATCTTAAGTATAAGAATCCCTGAATATTTCTAAAAAATCTGGATTCAATGAGGTCTCTTAATTCAATAATGCCTCTTTATTATAAACACTAAAAGTATAATCCCAATGAGCAGGGTAAGTAATACTGATGTCACTACAATTGCAACTGTCTTATTATCCCCCTCGTTTGATACATAACCTTCAGCAGGAATATAACTAGAAGATTGTTGACCTGTTTGCTTAATAATCAACCCTTGAGTTGTTGTTTCATTATTGAGATTGTTCTCTACCTGTTTCTGAGCTTTTTCTCCCTGACCTGTCCCTGCCCTGCTGCTGCATGGCTTAACTATCACTTTAACAATTTTATTAACCTTTATAGTCCCATCATTATAGCTTAATGTAGCATTCAGAGTATAATTTCCTGGTTTTGCATCCATTAGGTCTAATATGAAAAAAGTAGAATAAACTGAATCATCATTACTTCCACTTGATAGCGTTACATCCTTCTGGGCTAAAGTTCCCAATAATTCATTCCTTATTTTAAAAGAAATATCTTCATCTCTTCTTCCAACATTTACCAACTTAATTCCAGCCTCTGCTGTTCTGCTACAATCTATTATTTCAGGTGATATATCAAACCTTACAAACTTGACAGCATGGGTATCCTTCTTAATATTCAATGTGAACTCCTTATCATCCTTATAATTAATTCTATTGCTTCCTCTAGCTTTAATCTCAACTAAAACCTTATAATTACCTCCAGCGACAATTAAGGGAATATCAAGATGAAGCTTTACCTTTTTAGTGGTTTCTGGTCTAAGAGTAAAGTAATCTGATTCTGTTTTTATATCTTCACCCTCATTAATTTTCTCAATTGTGACTTTTACAAAGGCATCTTTCAAAGTAATGTCAGAAGATACTGGGAAAAAATTTGAAAGTTTAATGTTGAAATCAATAGAACCTTCTGGTTTTGCACTTCTTTTTAAAGTTTCACCCTCCTGAATGTTTTTTTCATCATAACCATCTATTGAAGCATCAACCTGTTTTATTTGAAAGCCACAGACATCATCGAAATCTATAACAGGAGGTTTGTTATTGTAAAACTCACTATTCTTATCAAAACTCACACGCGCAAGTCCTATGATGTCTTTATCCTGACCGCAATAATGTCCTGACCAACCTGAC
>CAYLQB010000024.1:0-4282 GCA_964385745.1 uncultured Methanosarcinales archaeon | reverse complement strand
AAAAACCTGGATTACTCCAAGTCAAGCTTAAATGTGAATCTTGAAGTATATCATAACCACTTGTGTTTTTAGGAACATTTATGCACTCCTCATCCAAAGTCCCATTCGCGAGTTTAACAACCAACGCAACATTTTCAGCGTGCACACTAATAACCTGGGAAAAAACCAACATAAAAATAAATAATGTTATTAACAATAAATTTTTTTTCATAAGACCCCTCCATTTAAATGTAAATGAGTATAAACAAGTAGTTGGATATTATATCCAACAGAAAGTTATTAATAGTATTTATAATTTTTGTTATCTATGGTAAGTAACACGCCTAATTACAACAAAGCAGATATTCTAAGGTGTTTATTATTAATTTCGGGTAAAATTAGTAGGAGGGAAATAAAGGAAAAATTAGAATTGGGTGAAGGAAGTGTTAGGAGCATACTGGACATACTCAAAAAGGAAGGATTAATCAACTCATCAAGGAGGGGGCATTACTTAACAGACAAGGGAGAAGTACTAAGCAAAAAGATAAGAAAGAACATAAGTCTACCAGTTGAATTGAGGACAAGGGAGATATTCCCAGAATACAGAAAGGTAGCAGTAGTTGTGAAGAAACATAAGAGGATCAAAAGCTTTGTAGCATTAAGAGACCTTGCTGTAAGAAAGGGAGCAGAAGGGGCAATGATCCTAATCTGTGATAAAAATAATAAGTTAACACTCCCAGGAGTGGGATATAAGGAAAGATTTGGTTTCACAAAACAATTTAAGGTTAAACCACATAATTTATTAATAATTACAGCAGGGAGGAGTTTAAGAATCTGCGAGATAGCAGCAATCGCAATGATATGCAAAATAAATAAGTTCTTCAATCTGGATGGAGGAAAGTGCAAGTGAGTTAAATCTCTTATCCATATATCTATGAATAACTAAGAGAAATCTTTATAAAGAAACCACATCTCTCCATTAAAAGGTGAAAGTATGGAAATCAAAATCCTCGAAGAAACAAAGAAAAAGATTGAATTTGAAATTCCCGGAGAAACACATACCTTACTCAATATCTTAAGGGAAGAACTCTGGAATGATGAGCATGTAAAGGTAGCAGCTTACAGGGTAATTCATCCACTCTTAAAGACGCCGAAGATGACAGTTGAGACAGATGGTAAAGAGACCCCAAGAGAAGCCCTTAAAGAGGCAGCGAAGAGAGTTCTAAAACTGAACAAGAAATTCGCTGAGAGTTTTGAGAAAGCAGTAAAGAAATAAAACAGATATTTTCTTTTTCTTCATAATTCTTCTTATACAATATTTTTATTACTTAAACATAGAAAAGTATTTAAGGCAGAATTCTTTAAAAGTTTTTAGGGTGGTCATATGGCTGAAGAATCAAAAGGATTTAAAGAGCCAATAAACAAAGAAATCTCGCTTGAAGAGGTATGCAGGCAACACAATTTTGACAAGAAGACCTACACTGCATTTGCTTATTTTCTGCCAGTGCCAGATAATCTCAAAAAAGTGAGCATATCAAATACTGAAGGTGATCCTGTCTTCAAAAGATTAGAAGAGAAAAAAGAGTTTATAAAATATATATTAGGAGACAAAAACCAGGATGAGAAGATTAAGAAGGGGAATGAATACCTGAATAATTTAACTGAAAGAGCAAAAGGTGATAAAAAAAAGAGGTATCTTTCTTTACTAAATCTTTTGAAGAAAAAACCAAATGACTTCTTAAGTGTTATAGAAGATTATTACAAACCTCAACAAAGCAAGAAGAGCAGTAATACGGGAAACTCAACAGAAGGGCCGATTTTAGCACTTGAAAAGATATGCAGAGAATACAAAATTACTGACAGAGAAACCATAGAGAGTATATGGTTTACCCTACCCTCTTACTTACAAAAAGAGGGAATAATCAAAAAGAGTACGGAAGAGAATCATAAAGAAGATAACTCAAATTTATCAAGGGATTACAGCAATAAAATGGTATATGCTCTCTTAAGTAATAAAAAATTGGAAGATAAAGTCACAGAAGCTAAAGGGTATTTAAATACATTAATAAAAAACTCAAGTGAGGACAATAAGAGAATCTATCAGGGATTCTTAGACCTATTGGACAAATATCCTGAAAAAATTGAGGGAATTGTCAAGGAGTATTATGAAAAGAAAAATAAAAAAATGACCACATATGAAAAAGAACCAAAAGTCGGTTATGTAGGACACAGTAACAAATGGTTTAATGCGATTACTTATGCTGCCCTAAGTGTTTTAGTGGTTTCAAGTGTCGGGGGAGGAATTTTTTTCTCACGCAACAGGCAACTTTATAAAAAACTTCAAGAGGCAAACAAGCAGATTACAGAACAGAGTGAAATGTTACAAACTGATGAGAACAAAATAAGTTCTCTTGAAGAGCAGATAAAGAGTATAAGCAACACGCAGAAACCTGCTGAAACAAAAATAATTCCAGTTGAATACATATCAACACAGCTTGAACCAAACAAAACAATAACCCACGCTGTTGCAATCTATTTAAATGGAATTCTTGGAAGCGAATACAGGAGATTACCCTTCGCAGGGAGAATAAAACTCATAAACAATGTATCCAACATAATCTTTAAAGCCAACGGAATTGACGCAGAAAAGGCAAGACACCTAGCTATTGGGTATCAGTTCCTCATGCCAGAAATGAAAGCCAAGCACGAAAATGGAGAATGGGAATTATCCTGTAAATACGTAAACAAAAGAAACAACGAATTAGAGCAGCGTGTATTGAAGGAAGAGATGTACAAACCCTAAGAAAGCTAAGAAGGGGAACTACAATAAATAATTCCTTTTTACTTATTCTTTTATGAAAAATAGGTTACTGCTTGTTAATAGCCCTCATTAGATTCTCATAGAGAGGATTAACAAGAAAAGAAGGATCGATGAAATTAACTTTATTTAACTCCTCTCTAAATACAATAGAGAAATCAGACACCATAGCAGCGAAGAAGTTGTAATCCGGATAATAGGGTTTTGAATCGCTTTTATTATAAAATATCGCTTCCTCAAAAAGAAGAAAGGAAACCATTTCTGTAAATTCTTTTTTAGAATAAAGATTACGAATCCAGGGTCCTAATGAATTTATTGCATCTTTAGTTATCTCGTTAATATCTTCTACGACTTCTTTAAATTCAGAATCTTTCAGAAGGTCTTCTATATTTTCTGTATGCTGGGAAGTTTTATGCTGAGCAGGGATATAATTTTCACTTTCAGGTATTTTCTTAAGAATACTTTGCATAAATTCGTCTAAGTGTTCTTTATAACCAAGCCATCTAAGAGAAGCCAACAAATTTTCTGTGTTCCCCTTGACTACCATATCTTCACCAGGACGGATTCTAAGCAGTTTATTCTCATTAGAAGAGGACTCAGTCAAATACTCAAGAAGATGCAATGCGTTTGGACCTTCACTCAAAGGCGGCAAGAGAGTCAGGTACTCTTGTTTAATAGAAATTTCTCTATAATATTTAGTAATAAGACAGTTCTTATCAAGTTTGAGAGGACTACCAAAGATAGGATTTCGAAAATAACTTGAAGAGATTAATACCCTCCTATGCCTCCTATGCCCATATGAACTTAACAGGAGCACTGAAAGTTGGTCAGGTAACTGCTTATCCATTGAAGAATCCTCATACCTCAAATAGAGCACAGCACTCTCAAGATCTTTATCCATAAGTAAGTTAACTACTAAGAAGTATTTAAATTTTTCGAGATAAGGGGAGAAGGGATGTTTATATACTTGTTATTATTGATAGGTAGTAAAAATAGAAAGATTTAAATATCAGATTTATTTCTCTTATCTCATGAACAAAAAGAGAGTAGTACTTTTACCCAAGGATATTAATGATAGATTAGATAATCTTGCTAGCCAAGTGAAAAATGAAGTAGATGGAGTTTTACTTTATATAATGGAGAAAGAAATAGAAGTTAAAGATAAATGGGGGTGGAGAACATACAATAACTCAGCAGAAATTTATCTCCCTGTTACCTACCTCCTTGTGGCAGGAGTTGGGAACGAAGGACATGTGAGATCACGAGAAGATGTAATTGATGTAGTAAATGAATTTTTAAGGAAGAATCCTGCATTTGGTTATATAAAATTTCACACACATTCTGCAGGAACCATTGAAAGAGCTGAGAAAGTCCGCAAAGGACTTGGGGAGTATAATGCAACACATTTCTCAAGATATGACCTTAATGTAATAGAAGAAGAATCAGAACGCGACCATAATTATATTGCAATCCTTGCAAATACAG
>CAYLQB010000023.1:0-13373 GCA_964385745.1 uncultured Methanosarcinales archaeon | reverse complement strand
TGATGCCACTTGCTGATTTTTTATAACAATAAGAGCCAGTTTTTAGGATTTTTAACCCTTCGTTAAGTATGGACTACGGCTCTGGACATAACCTTCCAGTTTGTGTTGCCCGTTTATTATAGCTGTAGCGTATTCGATTAACTTATTTGGGTCTTCCAGTATATGTTCATCCCTGAATTTTATGCCTTCCTGCTGATGCCTCTTAATTACTGCCTGTTTTAGTTTATCCTTCTTCTCCGCATCGCTTAAATATGAGTCAAACAGGTTTTGTGTGCTCTCTTTATTGTATCTATCAAGTAATTTTTCTGAGAATTCTTTGAAGTAATTCCAGTTCTTGTCTTTCAGGTTTTTCTCTATTTCATCTGCTAACTGCCCTGCTCTTATTCCAAAAATATGACCGCCCAAGTCCAATATATAATTCTCATTTTTTAGAATGGATTCCTTCTCTTCTTTTTTCATTTTTAAATGGTATGTGAAGTACATGTCAACTAAATCTTTGATTATGTCCTTTGCAATACCCATAACCTCTTTTGAAACATTTTCTTTATCCACTAAATCATATAATCTGTTGACATGACCACTTACTTTCAGGTGATAAGGAAACACTTCTTTTTGCATATTCTTTAAGTCCTTCTCCAAACTATCAAGGATATCTTCCAATTTTTCATCTTTTTTATCAGCCATAATTCTCACCTTCTTATTTAATGTTAATTTATTGTGTTTATTCTATTTTTCTATTATTGATATTCCACGCTTATTCTTCCAATCTTTCTATGTTGGATGTATATCAAATAAGTGTTGAATGCACTGTGTTTTAATCCCTACTATGTAATAACTTTAATACTGTTATATATAAATGTTTTGTTATTCTTTTGTCCTTCATTGTTTTTGTTGTTGCATTCTGTTTTTCTTTGCTTACCCAAATTTATTGTTACTTCTCTTATCTTTTCATCATAACCTTTCAGTTGTATCTAAACAACAACCTTTAAATATACTTGTTATTTTCTTTTTAATACATTTTCACTATACTCTTGGAGGGATACTTATGGTTAAAGACAAGGATAAAAAAAACAATAAAAAAGAAGATAAAGATAATAAAGAGGTCAAGGTAAAAGAACAACAATTTCAGAGATTTATGAACACTCTGCCTGATAATGCAAGGGCAAAACTTAAGGAGTTGAGCGGGAAGCTTGAGCATTTTAAAAAGAAAGTTGTTGATAAGTTTGGTGATTACATCATGGGGATTGCCTTGCTTCCTCCAGAACCTGCGGGTGAAGAAGGTAAAAATAATAAATCAGCGGATGAGAAATCAAAAAATGATGCTGCTCAGGTGAGTGTTTTTGTTCTCGTCGATGATTCTGACTCTAAGAAGATGAGTAAACAGGAATTAAAAACAAAATTGTCAAAGATAATAGAGGGCTTTGCATCTGAGATTGATTCTTCATTGAAACCTGAGACATGGATTCTTTCTGAGTTGTGGCAGAGTTGTCTTGATGGCAGGTATGATATTTTAAAGAGAATTGCTCTCTCATCTCCACTATACGATAGAGGAATGCTTTCTGCTATTAAGATTGCCGAAGTCCACAAGACAATGGTCTTAAAGAAATTTGAGAAATATATAGTCAGTTATGTCCTTGCAGGTTCATTAGTTAAAGGAAGGGCAACAGAGAAGAGCGATATAGATGTTTGGATTGTTATTGATGACACTGATGTTAAGAGGATGAGCCGTGCTGAGTTGAAGGACAAATTAAGAGCCATAATTATAGAAATGGGTATTGAGGCAGGTGAACTTACCGGTATAAGAAATAAGTTGAATATTCAAGTTTATATCTTGACTGATTTCTGGGATTCACTGAAAGAAGCTAATCCAGTAATCTTTACTCTGTTGAGAGATGGCATTCCATTTTATGACAGGGGTTTGTTCGTCCCATGGAAAAATCTGTTGAAGATGGGCAGGATAAAGCCAAGCAAGGAAGCAATAGACCTGTTTATGAGTGCCGGATTCGAGATGGTTAAAAGGATTAAGTTCAAGTTGAAGGATATAGGTACAGAAGATTTGTATTATGCAATATTAACCCCCTCACAGGCAGCTCTTATGCTATATGGAGTAGCCCCTCCTGATCCGAAGGAAACACCTGATTTAATGAGAGAATTCTTCGTGAAAAAAGAGAAGCTCCTTGAGGAGAAGTTTGTCACAATACTGGAAAGGAATATCAAAATCAGGAAAGACATTGAGCATGGGGTTAAGAAGGAGGTAACTGGCAGGGAGATAGATAAATTGCTTGAAGATGCTGAGAAGTATTTGAAGAGAATAAAACGCCTGTTTACCCAGATTGAGAAGATGAGAGAACAGAAGAATATGATTAAAATATATGACGCTGTTATTGGTGTTGTCAGAGATAGTTTGAATATTGAAGGGGTAAAAAAGATTAATGAGGAGGATCTGCCTGCAAAGTTCAAAGAGAACCTTGTCAATACTGGCAGAGTCCCGTCTGAAATGTTGAGGAAGTTTGAGGAGATTCTCAAATTTAAGAAACTCTATGATACTAAAAAGATATCTGCAGTCGATATTGAGAAGGCATTCAAAGAATCGAATGATTTCATCAAATTTATGGTTGAATATATGCAGAGAAAGAGGTTTAGAGAGCTTGAGAATGCGAAAGTAAGGGTAAAATACAAGAAAAACAACAAAGAGATTATAGGAGAGCTAACTTTTCTAGAAAAAGATGTGTTGATAATCCCGGATATAAAGAACAAGAATGACATGTTAAAGGCACAACTTCTTGAAGGAGGAGGTTTTAACAAGCCGACAAAGGTTAATATTGATGAGTTCAACGACACTTTGGATAATTCGAAGCCATCAAAGAGAGGTCTCACAGAAAAGACGTTTAAGAGCATTAAGGGCTTATTTGGGGACAGCGTGGAAGTCCTTATGAATTATTAAAGGGAGATAAGCAGTTGATAGTTTTAGTTGACAGGTTTATTTTTTATTGTTTATTTTTCCTAATCTTTTATTCTCTTAAGTTGCTATATTTAGATTTTATTTGAGTTATCTAAATGTGTTATTTTAATGTATATATTGTTTTGTCGATAAACTTATTAATTATAATATATTATCATACCTTTGTGAAATGAAAACAGGTTATAAAGTTCTGGATGCTATGACTCAGGCCCCGATAACAATAACGCCTGAGACCTCAGTAAGAGAATGTGCTAATCTTATGAGGGCAGAGCATATTGGAGGTGTTCCCATAGTTGAGAAAGGAGAGCTTAAGGGCATAATTACAGAGCAGGATATTGTCAGAAAAGTAATCGCTCTAGGCAAGGATGTTAAACAACCAGTAAGTAAATTTATGGTTAAGAAGGTTATAACAATCAGTTCTAACAAAGACATTTATGATGCTCTCGTCAAGATGAGAGATAATGGAGTAAGACATCTTCCAGTCGTTTATGGGAGGAAACTTATAGGCCTATTGACTGTTAAGGATGTTCTTAAAATACAGCCCCAATTATTCGAGTTGTTGGCTGAAAAGTATGAATTAAGAGAAGAAAGCAGGAAACCTGTTTTCACACAAACTACATCCGGCGTGTGTCAGGTGTGTGGAAGATTTACAGAGCACCTCTATGATATAGATGGTGTTCTTATGTGTGCTGAATGCAGGGATGAGCATTTAAAAATGAGAACGAAGAAGAAGAGAAAGTAATCTTAAAATAATTTATGTTGTTCCAACATCCTCTCTTTCCTTTTATTTTTTATGACTCTTTAACTTTTCTTTCTCTTCTTCTTTTGTTTATTGTTCATCATTGCTATTTTTTTTATTTATATGAGAGTAGAAACTTTTCTCGGGAAAAATATTTAAAAGAGTGCGTTGTCTTTTTACTGATTGATATAACATGATGAAATTTAAGACAACGGCGGACATAAAGGTTCCTAAAAAGTTAGTTGAGCAGGTTATAGGACAGGAGAAAGCCGTCAAAATCATAAAGAAAGCGGCTAAACAAAGGAGACATGTCCTGCTAATCGGGGAGCCAGGTACTGGAAAATCCATGCTTGGAATGGCTCTCGCTGAGCTTTTGCCAAAAGAGAAGCTTGTGGACATACTTGCCTTTCCAAATCCAAATGATGAGAACAAACCTCTCATAAGGACTGTTCCTGCTGGTAAAGGCAGAGAGATTGTTGCAAGGGTAAGAATGGAGAGTTTGGGAAGTTTCAAGAATCAGCAGATTCTTATGTTTATACTCCTCTTGTTTGCAATTATTTCTCCATGGTGGGCTTTTAATTATTATAACAACCTATTTTCTTCTGTTGTCGCGGCGATAATGTTCGGTGCTATGTTTCTTGGAGGAATGCTCTTCTTAGTTAGTTTTATGATATTTATGAGTATGGCAAAAAAGAATTCAAAGAGTGCAATACCTCCAAAATTAATCGTTGATAATTATAAGAATAAACATGCTCCTTTCCTTGATGCAACAGGTGCTCATGCAGGTGCTTTGCTTGGAGATGTTCTGCATGATCCATTCCAGAGTGGAGGATTAGGAACCCCTGCTCATGAAAGAGTTGTTGCAGGCATGATTCATAAAGCCCATTTAGGCGTTTTGTTCGTAGATGAGATTGCGACATTAGAGCCAGCAACACAGCAGGAATTACTGACAGCACTCCAGGAAGGAAAATATCCAATAACTGGTCAGAGCGAAAGGAGTGCAGGTGCTATGGTAAGAACAGAGCCGGTTCCATGCAAGTTTATTCTAATTGCAGCAGGTAACTTAGAGACAGTCAAGAAGATGCATCCTGCTCTGCGTTCGAGAATAAGGGGATATGGATACGAAGTTTATATGAATGACACTATGAAAGATACAGAAGAAAACAGAAATAAAATAGCGCGTTTCGTTGCCCAGGAGGTTGTTAAAGACAAAAAAATACCTCACTTTACGAGGAATGCTGTTTTAGCAGTCATCGAAGAAGCGAGAAAAATGGCAAGCAGAAAAGGCCATTTAACCGCAAGATTCAGGGAGCTTGGTGGTTTAATAAGGGCAGCGGGCGATATTGCCGTCGAGCAGAAGGCCAGATTTGTCACTGAACTACATATTAATAAGGCAAAAAATATTGCAGGAACACTTGAAAAACAAATAGCCGATAAGTACATAGAGAGAAAGCGTGAGTATGAGGTTATTAGAGTTAAGGGAAAAGCGATTGGAAGGGTTAATGGCCTGGCAGTCATTGGTTCTGGAAATTCTTACTCTGGAATACTTCTTCCAATAGAGGCAGAAACAACACTTGGCGGAAAATCAGAACATATTATTGCGACAGGCAAGTTAGGTAAGATTGCGAAAGAAGCAATCGTGAATGTGTCAGCAATAATAAAAAAATACTTCGGCGAGGAAATAAAGGGCAAAAGGGATATTTATGTTCAATTCCTGCAGACATATGAAGGTGTTGAGGGTGACTCTGCCAGTGTTGCAGTAGCGACAGCTGTTATATCTGCTCTTGAAAGAATTCCTGTAAAGCAGGAAATTGCTATGACCGGCTCTTTGTCTGTCAGAGGAGAGGTCCTTCCTGTCGGTGGTGTTTCAACAAAGGTTGAGGCAGGAATTAACTCAGGAATAAAAAGGATTCTTGTTCCGAAATCAAACCTTAAAGATATTATTCTTGATGAGAAAATATTGTCAAAGGTAAAGATTATACCAGTGACAAACATCATTGAGGTCTTGGAGAACAGTTTGGATTGGAGCAGGAATAAAAGTACACTCTCAGCCATAAAGAAACAGTATAAAGAAGAGTGGAAGAGATTAAGGCATTAAGAGAAGAGAGACCGCCCATAGCTGAACATTCTAACTCAATACATAAAAATCATACTGATGGGGTCTGGTATACTTTCTATAATCATGTTTGGTGCGCACACGATTTATACTCATTAAGAACATTAAAGAATACTAAGAGTGATGAGTTTTATCTTTACCATTTGTTCTTTAATCTATCCTCTATGTTGTTTAACCTTTGGTTTATGTTATCAATGGCTATCTTTATTGAATCAAGTTTGGCAGATACTACCTCTAAACTCTTATCAATAACTTCATTTCTGTTGTAATTTTGAGGTGCATAGTTCTGACTTCTCTGGTAACCATAATTCTGGTTGTATCCAGAATTCTGATTATTCATGCTTTGAGTGTTTGCCTCTTTAAATCCAAGATTAGTCACTTGAGGATTCTGTGGTTGAAACTCAGGGCTCATTGCCTCCTCCTTGACACCTGTGTTTATATTTGTTATGTCCTTCTTTAATTCGTCAAGTCCTAAATCATCTTTTTTCCAGAACATTAACTTTTTCATGAAGCTCATGCAGCACCTCTTATAATTTTTACATTTATTCTGTTTGGTTTAAAGGGATTTTACTCTTCACAAATCTCTCAATAGTTCCCAAGGGCACTAAATCCAAGGCTTTAAATAGCATTGTCTTTGGAATAACATATATCTCCCTTGATTTGTATCCCATTACAAAAATAAGGGGATTTTTCTTGACAGCAACACCGAACATTGATGCGAATGTTTCTGACTTTACCTCAGCATTTGTTGTTTTACTCCTTAATTCGTTTTCAATGGCATTTTCATCGACGCCCTGCTGTACTGCCATTATTCCTGCCAGTTCAGCTATTGCATCGCCTGAATGCAGAATTTTTAAACCCTGCTCTCTTGTAAAACTAAAAGTAGTTGATTTGACATCATACTTTAAAATACTCTCATTGACAATAAAAATTCTGGATATATTCTCATCTTTCTTTAATTTATCAAACTCTTTACTGTTAATCCTTGATTTGATATCTGACAGTTTATCGCTGTTCAAAGTTTCAAAGCCAGTTTCTTTGTCCGGCTCTGATTTGAATCCAGTTATTATTGACCTGTAATCAGGCAGGGAATTTGACAATAAGATTAAATTATTACCTTTAAGGTCTGTATTTAACTTCATAGCATCGCTATGAATGAGTAAGCTGAATATTAGCAGTCCGATAATCAACAGGACTGAGATTAAAATAAGTGCTTTTACAAAGACCTTAATTATTTTGAGTATTATAAATATTAAAGCAATGATAAGAATAATAGTTACAATAAAACCTAATTCCATGTTAACACCTCTTTTTAGTTTATATTATTTTGCTAAGTATTATTAGTTGCTCTTACTTATCAATTAATAGGGCTCCTTTAATAAAATTTTCTATAAATCCCTGCCAACACCAGTTAAAAACAAAAGTTTTTTAAATAGGTTAGTAACTTCAATTTTAAAGAATTTAAATTTTATTCGGGGGATAAAAAATGACTGAACCACCAAGACCATTAGATGCTCTTAACAGAGCGAGAGATAAAAGAGTAGTAGTTGATTTGAAAAGCGGAAAACAATACATTGGAAAGCTTAAAGCTTTCGACATACACATAAACATCGTTCTCGAGGAAGCAGAAGAGCATGTTAATGGCGAATTAAAAAAGAAGTTAGGCGTTGTATTTATAAGAGGAGATACAATAACAACAATCTCACCACAGTAAAGAGTTGATTTTTATGAAAGGAACTCCATCGATGGGAAAGAAAGGAAAGAAGAAGCTCCACATTAGATGCAGAAGGTGCGGGCATGTGTCTTTTCACATAAAGAAAGGTGTGTGTAGTTATTGTGGTTACGGCAAATCCTCAAAGATTAGAGATTATTCCTGGAAGAAACCGGGCAAGTAAGGTGAAATCATGGCAAGAGCACAATTCCGTTCAAAGAAGAAGATATCCGGGGGTCATTATAGAGACATTAGAAAGAAGAAACTCAGAGACCTCTCAAGAGAGCCGGCCTTAACAAAAATTAGCAATGAGAGAAAAGTTAAGGAGATAAAGAGCCTCGGCGGAAACAGAAAATTCAAACTTCTTACAGTTACTCATGTTAATTTAATGACAAAAGATGGCAAAGCAAAGAAAGTAGTTGTCAAGAATGTTGTTAAGAATCCCGCAAACAGACACTATGTCAGGAGAAATATAATAACAAAGGGTTCTATTGTTGAAACAGAGCTTGGCAAAGCAGTTGTTACATCAAGGCCAGGTCAGGATGGCGTTATCAACGCAAAGCTGTTAGAGTAATTTACCTTTTAGCTTATTCAATCAGTTGTAACAAGTACATATCCTTCTCTATGATTTATTGCACTGCTGGGATGACTCTCAAAGTTTCTAACGAAAGATTTAAAAACCAGAACTTTTATTAATTTAAGTGTAAATTTGCTTTAATAGGTGATTTAAATTTTTGGAAGACCAACTCTTAACACACAGGCTCAAAATCCTGTCTTACTTAAACAGAAGAAATCTCAAGTAACTCTCTTTCTACTCTTGGCTGTTAGTATCTTACTCATAAGCGTGGTCTTGTTTGCTTTGTACACTTCACAACTTTCGAATAATAGGCAAACTATTGATTTGAAAAAGGGATATCAAAGTAAGAATTATCAGGAATTGGTAAGAACTTCGTTTGATGGTTGTTTAAAAAACTCATTAAAAAGGGGAATGTCAATTCTAAGCTTTAATGGAGGTTTTATTAATCCCCCACCAACTCTTAATTCTATGGAAATAGCTGATGGCTTTCCAGTTCTTATCTTATACGATAAAGGAGATTTCGAAACCTTAACTATAACCGAGGTCGAAGATGAATTAGAAGATTTTGTCAGTAATGATGTTTATAGTTGCTTGAGAAATACTGAAGATGAATTATACAATGAGGAGGGTTTAATTATTAATGACAACGGTGAGGAACCTTTAGTAAATGTTGAGGTTACGCATAATTCCGTTGTAGCTGATCTTTCTTATCCAATTGAAGTTAATTATAAGAATGATGTAATCCATATTAATAACTTTGGGACGAAAGTTGATGTCAAATTAGGTAGAATCATAAAACAAATTAATAGCATTGTCGATGATTTAACAGTTAATGATTTTTATTCTAACAAAAAGGTCATAACAGATACCATAGGACCTTATTTGGCTGTTTATCCAGATATTTCTTTATCTTTTATTACAGACCATCAGATAGATTTGTATACTGAATATTGGATATACAATCAGGATACTGTTATTTGGATAGTTTATGATGCTGTCAATAAAAATGAAGTAGATGATAATACATATAGGATTATCTTTGCTTCAAAGGGATTGCCAAAATTAAATCCAGAATTATACACGCCATTACCTTCACCTTAAGTAACTTATTACTGGACTTATAAAGGAGGAAACATATGACTAACCGATCAAAAATGAATAAGATTAAGAGGTTTTTGTTTCACAAAAGATTTGTAACAATCTTTCTTATCGTTCTAATATTCACTTCTTCATTTAATTTCGTTTATGAAGTGAGAGCTGAGCAAGGATTAGCTAATTCTCAGACGAACCAACCCACTATTCAAAGCATATCCTCTCAGGATGATTGTGTTGAGTCTGTGCCTTTTACGAATGCACCAGGTTGTAAAACTACCGGCTGTGGATTGTGCTCTGTAATGAACACTCCGTATAGGTGTGAGTGTACAATCTTGAATGAAAATAGTTTACATTACAAAAAATGTGTTGGTATCTTTGATAAGAGTTGTGCTAAGGAGCAGAGGGATTGGGAGAAAGAGTGCAGACAAAAAAGGGGTAGTTGTGTTCCACAATCTCTTTTGAATGGAATAGACTCGAATAACGAACAGGATTACGGTTTTGAGGAATTAAAGGGTGTTGATTGTGGAAAACATGATGGGATAAGTTATGTTTGTGTAAAGAGTGTTGATAGTGACAAATGTGGGAATCAGGGACAAGCTTGTTGTTATAATGGATGCAAAAATGGTTTGAGTTGTTGTAATTATGGAGAAAACAATCAAGTTAGTGAGATGGGTGTATGTCGGGAGAAGTGTATCACAAATTCGGATGCAATTCAGAAGGTTACTTATGAGAATGGAATATGGGTTGTTTGGGTTCAAACCCTTGATGGTCAAGTGATTAAAGTAGAGATTAAAGATGGCAAAATAATCAACCCAGATAAGGTAAGTAACCTGCTTACTAATGATATGCAAGAGAGATTAAATACTTATTTTAATAAAAAGTCTGGTACTGTTTTAAAATATCTTTATAGATTAGGAGGTTCCGTAAGTCAAGGAGGTCCAAAAATTAAGAATATACAAGTTAATGATGATTCTTCATTGCAATTCTTTACTTATGATAATAAGGCAGATGTTAAGATTAATTTAATTTCTGGAAAGGCAGATACAGATGTTAATTTAATATTAACCTTAGTTAATGTTAAGGACAAGTATGACACTATTCCAATTTATTTTGTTGAAAAAACTTTAGATAGTCATGGTTCAGCTAATCTTAATTTTCCTATTTACCTCCCAGAAGGTAAGGAAGAGTACAATCTTCAAGTCGTAGCTTATGTGAATGGTCAAAAAAGAGCTGAACAATTTTGGACTAGCAATACAGGTGATAAGGGCGTTATTGTTCTGTTCCCCTTAAACTCTGAAATTAAGACCATTACTCAGAGGGTTTCCTCCAAAGCAGATAACAATCAAGAAGTCACCGAAGCTCTAATGGATTATCTTAGTGCTCGAGCAGCTGTAAAGAAGACGTATAAGACAGATTATAAATCTTATTGGAAGGATTCTAAGTACAGAGAGGCATTCAAGAAGTATATTACTTCCATTTATGCTCACGCTGAAGGAGAGGGGACTGCTGAATTAGGCGAAGCCATAAACAATGATGCTAAACTGAAAGAGTTAAGCGTTAAATTTGAGAGAGCACTGTTGAAGCAAGAGATTTTGTCCTTTACGGCTTTAGCTAAGGAGCAGATTGATGTTGTTGGAGATGCATACAGAACTTCTCTCGATGCAATTAGTGAAAAGAAGGGGATTATACAGATATTTTCTTCTCTTTTAAAGACGGTGCTTTTCAATATTTTCGGTTGGTTCAGGCTTGTATTTGGGAAAGCATTTACTGATTTAAAAACAATGCAGGATGTTACGAACGAACAGACAGAAGTGGGGCTCGGTTATACTTTGTTATCAAAGTTGATTAAGTGTGACCCAAACATTGATACTGATATTAAAGGTATCTGTGATAAGGATAACTTAAATAAAATAATAAAAGATTGTTACGAGAAAAACAATAAGGAGCCCAGACAAAAAGATTTTGATGTATACGATGGGGCAATAATAGATAACCTCTGTAAGTCAGACTATTCGAAAAATTTGTTTAATGCAATAAAGAATGATAATCCACCTGAGTTTTATTATCAGGTAGGAAACTTTTACAAAGATACTGCAGATAAGATGTGTAATCATGTATTTGATGAGAACTTGCGTAAAGTTTGTACTTTTTTATACAACGACGCCGTTGATTTATACGTTTATACATATGAAATGTATCCTGATTCTTCTTATGCTCCAAAATCTAAGGATAAGTTAAATGAGATAAAGAGCCTAGTTACAAAACAGAGATGGCTGGCAATCCCAAATTCCGCACTGGCATTATTAGTGAGCGGTATAACTCTGGGTGCAGCAACCGCATCTGCTGCTGGTTTCTTATCAGGCTTTGTACCAGCAGCTTTTGCAGGTCCTGTAGTTAGTACTGGAACAGGCGGTATGTTCACTCTTTTGGGATTAATCTCTTATCATAACGAAGCAGCAGAAGCTAAAAAATCAAGTGGTTTAGTTGTTCCATTGGATGAGAAAGGTAAAGAAGAAGCAGTCAAAGTAAAAACAGCTGGTGCTAAAATGGTTGATGTTGGACTGCCAATTATATTAACAGCAGCTGCTACAGCCTCACTCTCATTCAAACCAATAAGAGAAGGGTTTATGAATCTTTTCAAAGGGGATAACAAAATTAGCAGTTCATTTGATGATTTTGTAATAAAAAGTTTAGGGATTAAAAATACTAGGGTCATAGGTGTATTAAAAACTGATATTTATGAGGTTAGTTTTAAATCTGGACAAAGGGCTGGACTTAAGGTAAAATTAAGTAGTAAAGCTATGTCCAGTAAAGTATCTAATAGAATAAAAGAAGCAAAGATTAAGGCACAAAAGGCAATGAGAAATATGAGAGTAAATAAGAATTTGAAGCCAGGCGATGCTGTCCAAAAAATAATAGAAAAAGATGAATTTATAAAGGGTCAGTTTGAATCAATGGAACGTACGGCAAAGTCTAAGGGTCTTGATGTTAAACGTAAGTGGTCATATGTTAAGGGGGCAAAAGAGACGTTATTAAAGAAGGGAGTTATCTCAAAGATTAAAACTGAACTTAAACAAAACGGTTATTCTGAGGCACAGATTGAGAAAACAATCAATGAGTACAAAAATTATATTGACAAGAAATATACTGAAGATTGGGTAAAAAATACCGATAATAAAGTGAAGGGTACTAAGCCCAAACCTAAGAAGGCTTCTTACAATATAGAGAAATTTAGAGCTAAGAGTGAAGGTTATTCTTCTCTGCGGCGAGCTCATAGTCCGGATCGATACCCAAGACTTACTACTGAGGAGATGAAATTCATCCACTACTCAGGTGAGGATGGTATTATGGAACCTATAGAAATTAATACGCCTAATGGAAAAGTCACCATTGCAGCTGTTACAGATGGTATGGGTGAGCCAGGTTATACCGTTAAAGTGAATGGTGCTATTAAAGCCTTGCAATTGTTCAGAGAAGAAGCTGCACAAGTGGATTGGTATGGTTTAGATGATAACGCTAGAATAAGCATGATTAAACAAATGTTCTCAGGAATGAACAATAAGATACTTAGCACTGGGGGAGGGGTTAGACCGGCAACCTTCTCTGGATTTATTAAGGTTGGAGATAAACTCTACAATATAAACATTGGTGACGCTGAGTCATACATATTGGACGCCAATGGAAATACGATATTCTATCATGTTCATCCTGAGGAGCAATATTTTAGGACGAAATATGGTACATTTGGTAATAAGCATAGTATTACTAGCGATGGAGGAAATTTCTTGGGACTTTCAGGTAAATATGGCATTAAAGTGACTGAAGTACCTTTGAATGGTGGTGAGAAAATGGTGTTGGCCAGTGATGGTCTAGACCCCATGTGGTTGGATGATGTCAATAAGGATACAGTAAAAATAGTAACACCAGATCAAATAAGAGCAAGGGCAAGTCAGCTTTTTGGTCGTGCTAGAAACGCCAATCAGATGATATATAACATCAAGCACTTTAATTTATGGAAAACTGATGACATCAGCGTAGTTGCAACAGTCTTAAACAGGAGGTAAGCACTCACTCTTTAGAATTTTGCCGCACCACATAAGATGTTACTGTATAGTGATAATAATAGAAAGGTTTATAAATAAGCAGGTATATTACAACAGTATGACAGCAGAG
>CAYLQB010000022.1:0-13494 GCA_964385745.1 uncultured Methanosarcinales archaeon | reverse complement strand
TTTTGGTTTTTAACTGAGCGCCGTCATTTTTATGTAGGTGTTTTCATGAGGACTAATGAAATTCTTAATTTGATGAGGGTAAGACAATGGTATAAGAATCTCCTAATCTTCTTACCTATCATATTTACGGGCAGGTTGTTTGTTTACCATGATTTTTTGATTATCCTGATTGGTTTTTTGGTTCTTTGTTTTGTTAGCTCATCAAATTATATTATTAATGATATACTTGATTATAAAAGGGACAGAAGGCACCCTGAGAAGAGGTTCAGGCCGATAGCATCAGGTAAAATAAAAAGGTCACAGGGCTTATTCATATCTCTACTCCTCTTGATTCTCTCATTATTTGTTGCCTTTAAAATCTCAGCAGCATTTTTTTATATAGTCATTGTTTTTTTCTTATTGACATCTATTTATTCTCTATGGCTGAAGAATGAGATATTTGTTGATGTTATTATTATAGGGATTAATTTTGTTTTAAGGGCTGTGTCAGGTGCTGTCATATTAAATGTAAGGGCATCATACTGGCTTATTATTGGAATATTCTTCTTTGCACTTTTCTTAGCAGTTGCCAAGAGAGAAGCAGAGTTCAAATTATTGAAGAACAAAGCCAGAGAACACAGGAAAATATTAAACCTTTACACTCCAAGAATAACCAAAGCGTTTATGGATATTTCAACATCAATTCTGATCGTTGTTTATTCTCTTTACACTTTTTCAAGCGCTTTCCCGCAATTAATAATAACATTGCCTCTCGCTATTTATTCAATATTCTACTATTATTATATTGTGGAGTCAGGCAGTGAAATCGCTAGAAAACCAGAACTCATATTTAAAGAGAAGAGAATGCTGACAGCAATGTTACTCTGGGTTATTACTGCTATTGTATGTATATACTTTAAAATTCAATTACCTGCACTAAAATAATAAGTTCAAGTTTTGTCTTTGTTTAGCCAAACATTCTTAAATAGGACTTATCCTCTTCAATATCTCTCTTGACTTTTGCAATTGCCTTTAAGAAGTCATCCTCTCCAACAAACCTTTTGTTGTTTCTTATTGCAAAGTAGCCCGCTTCTGTACATACTGCTTTAATCTCTGCACCTGAAAGATTATCCATTTTAGGAATTAATTTCTTCAGGTTAACTTTCTTTAGTTTCATGTTTTTTGAGTGTATCTTTAGAATATCCAATCTTGCATCTTTGTCAGGCAATGGAACTTCTATTAATCTGTCAAGTCGTCCCGGCCTTAAAATTGCAGGGTCTAAAATATCAATCCTGTTTGTGCAACCAACAATCTTGACATTTCCCAGCGGCTTAAACCCGTCTATTTCAGCGAGTAACTGCATAAATGTTCTTTGAACCTCTCTCTCGCCTGATGTACCAACATCTACTCTTCTGGCAGCGAGAGCATCAAGTTCATCAATGAAAACAATTGAAGGTGCTTTTTCCTTTGCCAATTCGAATAGTTCCTTTACTAATTTTGCTCCTTCTCCTATGAATTTCTGAACGAGTTCAGATGCGACTATCTCTATGAAAGTTGATTCTGTTGATGAAGCGACTGCCTTCGCCAGTAGTGTTTTCCCTGTTCCAGGAGGTCCGTACAATAAAATACCCTTTGGTGGCTGTATTCCTATATCCTCAAATAATTTAGGTTTTTTTAATGGAAGCTCAATAACCTCTTTTAATTCCTGAATCTGGTCGTTAAGTCCGCCGACATCCTTCCAGGAGACATTTGGTTTTTCGATAATAACGAATTTATCAACATTAAAGCTCTTCTTGTTGTCTGTCTTCCTGACAACACTCAAATTTTTCTGCTCGAGAAGGACAGTATCTCCTGGTTTTACATCGAGGCCTTCTGCTATTTCAACAAAGAACTGATTTCCATTCTCTAATTTTACAATCGCGTTTTTTCCATAGACCTCTTTTATTTCTGCAAGTAGTAAAGGAGGTCTTTTCAACCTTATAAGTTCACTTTCAAGTTTTTTGATTCTCTCTTTGAGAATTTGATTCTCTTCATCTGTATTAAGACCCAGGCCGTAGACAATTCTATTTAGTTCATCCCGTTTGACAGATTCGTCAGTATTATTTTTCATAAGACACCCTGAATGAGTATGGTATAGCACTCTTTTAAAGCTTTCTAATAAAAATTACTTCGGTCTTGTAACAAGAACATTTTTTACTTTAAAGAAAGGTATTTGATGGGCAGTTGTTGTTTCCCAGCTTAATGTTGGATAGGACTTCTTTCCTATTAAAGTTGTATTCTTGAGCATTCTTATGATATTATCATTTACTCTTATTCCATATGTCGAGCCGGTTATAGAACCATTCCTGACAAGCAATATAGCATCTCTGGGTATTGTTGAGAAATCCCCCTTTGTGTAGCTCTGGAATCTTGTGTACCATGTGTTTGTTACTATCAGGCCCTTCTTTGTTGTTCTTATCATTTCCTTTAAATTGGAATCTCTTGGTTTTACCTTTACAGAAAACGCATGTGGGGATATCAGTCCAGCATTACCTGTTGTTTTTGTTTTGTGCTTTCTGGCTGTTGATGTATTATGCAGATATTTCTTGAAGATACCATTCTTTATTATAATGTTTTTCTTTGTTGGAACTCCCTCATCATCGAATAATTCAGAGCTTGCAACTTTATTGTTTGTTGGATCATCGAGTATTGTGACTTCTTCACCTCCAACTTTCTTGTTGATTTTATTTGCGAAACAGGAGCTTTGTGTCTCAACACTGAATATTGAGGCAGCATCCCCTATTGATTCTATTATTGGAGCAGATGCAAGAGGATAGTAAATAATATCATACTTTCCCGGATTGATTTTCTTACTCTCTAAGCCCTGAAGTGATAGCTCTGCTGACTCCCTGGCTTTCTCTTCTATGTGCAGTCCAGCAAAATCTCTTGAGACAGAAGTTGTATGTCCGGAACTATTCTCTGTTAAGGACCTTATTGATAAATAGGCAGAGCTCTGTTTTTGATTTGCCACGACATTATGGTTTGTCATTATTTTTTCCTTTGATGTTCCTCCTTCAAGAACACCTGAGACACGTTCAGCTCCTGATTTCAGACATGTTTTTATGGCTTTCTCAGTTGCTTTAACCGCTTTTTCAACATTGTTGACTTCATTATAAAACATACCTTTGCTGCTTCTATACTTGAAAGGTCCATCTGCTATCCCATAATAATCCTTGTCTGGCAGGATTTTAATGAATTTCATTATTGATTTTGCCTTTTTGATTAAGTTTTGTTTTGAGAAGTTTCTTATGTTCGTGACCAAGTTCTTCTTTTTATATGATACAAATATATCCATACTTTTAAAGTCGAATTTTTTAACAATATCAATCTTGGAGTTGTAGAATTTTATTTGATAATTATCTGATTCAATTAATTTGAGCACAACATCTTCTGCTTCTCTTCTCTCAAGTTCCCTTATAAAAAATTTCATTACATCCATAATAATCACCTTATAAAAATATGTCTCATTCTGAAACTTGGTCCTCCAAACCAGACAGGTATACCCTGCATCGGCTCTCCTTTTCCGCATGTTCCTGCAAAGAATTCTGTGTTGTTCGCCACAACATCAACCGATTTATAAAGCTGGGGTGTAGTTATTTCAATCACAGGATTAACAACCGGATTTTTTATTCTCCCGTTTTTTATCTCATATGCCTGCGCTCCAACATACTTCTGATTAAGCCGTTTATCGTCGATGTTCCATTCCATAAAACTCTTTATGTAGAGACCTTTCTTAACCCCTTCAATGAGTTCTTCCTCTTTATAATCTCCAGGAAGCATAAATGTGTTTGACATTCTAACTATCGGCTCGAATTCGTAGCTTGTGCTTCGAGCGCTTCCATTGCTCTTTGTGTTTAATAGGTAAGCTGTCTCTCTGTTATGGAGAAACTCATTTATTCTGCCGTTCTTCATTAGAATCTTTCTCTTTGCTTTAACTCCCTCATCATCGTACAGGTAAAAACCATAGCTCCCTTTGAGTGTCGGGTCATCAGCTATGCTTACATTTACTCCTCCAATAATCTTTTTGAGCATGTTCGGTTTTACAAAGCTCTCACCTGCCTGAGCAGCTTCTCTGCCTAAAATTCTGTCAGCTTCGTATGGGTGTCCACAACTCTCATGGACAATAATTCCAGTTACTTCTGGAGCGACAACAACATCTTTAAAACCAGGTCTTATTTTTCTTCCGTACTTTAAACTCTTTTTAAGGGATAATCCGTCAGAATTTATCTTGTTGCTGAGATTCCATCTTTTTATTGCTTCATATCCAGAGCTTTCTCCAAAGGATAAATAATGTTCTGATGCCTTGCCGTTCTCTGACACATATATTACATAGTAAAAGAAGACCTGAGGAATATAACTCTTTATCCTTGTGCCTTCTGATGTTAATATTAATCTTTCAGTTATAGAATCAGACAAGTGGTAAAATCTGCTGACAGCACTCTTCTTTGTTTTTTCTTCAATCTCTTTCAGTATTTTTATTTTCTCATCAGGACTTAATGATTCAATCTTTATCTTTTCATTAACTTTGTATTTCTTTTTGTATGTCTTCTCCTTTGAGAATTCAACATTGTCTCTTAATTTTATGCTTGACGCGCTACTTATGGACTTATTGATAAGTTCTCTTAAATTTTCTTTGGTTAATTTGTTCGTTGAGAAGAATGAAAAGCCGCCTTTTTTTATTCTGACACCTATACCTTCATCGCTTCCTGTTGAGACCGCTTTAAGCACTGCATTATGCATAGAGAAAGAGTTTTCTGTTCTTAAATCAGCCCTTATATCAACGAATTCAGCACCTTTTTTAAGAGCATAACTCATAGAGAATTCTGCTGCTTCTTCAAAGTTCATATTATCACCTCATAATTCTAAATCCCTTAACCTGTTCCAGTAATTCCCTTGCCTTCTCGTTCCTCTCAAAGTGCTTTCTCACCGGTTCAAGGAGTTCATTAATGTAATGGCTTACAGCATTTTTTAAGTCAAGAGGATAGAGTTCTCCTTTAGAGTACATATCTATTAATTCTTTGTAATTAAGCTCTAAATCACCGCCGTACTTTTCAGGTCTTTCAATTTTTATCCTATCATATTTCTGGAATATGATGTATCTGCAGTATTCGATTATAGGATTCTGCTTAACCTCCTTTTCAGGGCAGTATGCTTTCCTGATTTTCGCCTCAACCTCTTTCTTTGAATCGGTCATGAATATTGCTGTGCTTGGCTTTGATTTTGACATCTTTAATTCTATGACCTGATCTATCTTGCTGCCACCGGTTGTCTTTATTGCCTGCAAACCCATTAACATATGATGATGAACAGCAACCGGTTTTTTAAATCCAAGTTTTGGGGCTAATTCTCTCGCAAGAACATTAACTTTTCTCTGGTCTAGGCCGAGCTGGCATATGTCTGCGTTCAATTCAAAAATATCAGCTGCCTGCATACATGGATAAAGTATTTGAGATGCAGATAAGACCTCCTGCTCTTTCCTTCCCATTATCTGGCCACATCTTATTATCCTCTTGACAGTTGAGTTTGTTGCTATCTTCATAACTCTCTTCCAATAATCTTCTTTCTTGATGATGTCATTTGCCCATATGAACTCAACATTATCCAGGTTTAGACCTGAGGCCTTCCATATTTCAATCATTAATTTTCCGCTGGTCTGTATCTTATTCAAATCACCACCAAACTTATTGTTCGCCCATGCGTGCCAGTCAGCAACCAGCATCTTAAACTTGCATCCTGCCTTTGTCATCTTATTTATGTTTATGGCTCTCATTAAGCCCTGGGCAATATGCATTATGCCGCTCGGTTCGAATCCATCATACGCAATAGGATGAAGTTTAGTTTCTAATAACGATTTAAGCTCTTCTTCAGTTATAATTTCCTCTCCGACTTCTTTTATAAGATTGAATCTTTCCTGGTTATTCATTTTATAACTGGAAAGGACGGCAAATATTAAAAACTTGTGTTTATTTTGCAGAACCTTACAGAACTTAGTTATTGATTTTCATTTACTTCGAAAAAGCTCATTACCCATTAGACAACTCAGGGTTTAACATTTTAAAACAAGGTAATTATCTTCTTATTATGCTATCTGTGAGTGATTTGTCAGAGTTCACTTATTGTCCAAGGGCATTATACTTAAAGAAGGATAATCTGCATACAAATGGCTCTGGCCAGAAGAGCAAACTTCTGCTGAACATAAAGAGGGAAATTTTTGATAGTATAAACAATAGCCAGGAATCAATCATCTCAAGCTTAATGTATCCAGATAAGAATCTTATTGAGAAAGCCCTCAGAGAAAATTACTCACATATTGTCTTATCGGTCTTACAGAGTAAGAAAGGAGATTTGAATCTTGTTAACAGGAAAGTAATTGATGTTTATAATCATATCTGGCCTGACATTCTTAACAAGTTAAATGAACAGACAAGTTTACTCTTTAATTTTATGTTGAGAACTGGTTTTAAAGGAACTGCATTGTGGATTAACCTTGAGCCAAAGATTGAATTTGAAAGGTATGTTGAATCCCAGAACCTCAAAATGAGGGGAGTTATAACCCAATTACTCTTATTTAAAAATAAGGTTATTCCTATGGGTTTTAAAACAGGTAAAGCACCAAAGTCAGGGGTTTGGCTTTCACACAAGTTGGAAATGGCTGCTTACATTATGTTAATAAATGATATTTTTAATATGAAAAACAGAAGGGCTGTGGTAAAGTACAAAAAAGATGATGTTGAGAGACAGGTGGTACTGAATCCTATGTTAGAATATGAGGTTAAGAGGAAAATTAAACTAATAAGAATGATGCTTTCTGAAGAGGAACCTCCCAAAAGGTGCAGCAATACAAACAAGTGCAGGCATTGTAACATGAGAAATGTATGTTATGCGCTTGCTAAATAATTCAGTAAAAAAGGATTTTATAGGGTCTTTTAGAATCGCATAATTCCTATTTAATCTTGTCAAGATTAACTTAATTATTGACCTGTCATTGATGTTGGTTTATATTACCTATTCCAATATTGGTAAAGCTGAACAGCACACCTCTTCTGTATTTTTCTTTTATTCTTCAGTTAATATTGTCCTTTTGCTTGATTCTATCTTTAACTTATCTGTTTATACTCTATAATTCATAAAGCTTTTAAATCAACCTGGACTTAACAAATTAACTGGTATTGACAGGTGTTAAGGATGATATTCCCTTATCGTTGGCAGCAGCATAATTTGTTTTTTGTTACTGAGCTAATTGTTATTGATATGTATTGGGAATTAACTGTTATTGGTGAGTGTTGTGTTTGATTGTTATAGGCGGGCATCATAAATTTTATTGTCTGGTTATTGTTGGAGAAGGTCGGAGATTATGAACAAAAATAAAAAAGTAAGTAATGTGTACATAAGAGATACCACATCAGGTTTAGCTATTTTTCTCGTTTTGATTTCAACCTTCATAGCTGCCCTTGCTCAGGTCTTCTTCAAGCTTGCCACATTAAACTCGTCTAATTCTCTTCTACTGTCTTTTCTTTCACCATATTTCTTTATAAGTGTAGTTTTAATTACATTGAATCTTTTCGTATTCACAGCCAGTTTAAGATTGGGCAATTTATCCACTTTATATCCATTCACCGCTTTAAGCTTTGTCTGGGTAGCTCTCATGTCTGTCTATTGGCTCAAAGAGGTTATAACACTCTTGAGATTTTTAAGTATTGTATTGATAATATCTGGAGTTCTTGTTATAGGTCTGAAATCAAGGACTCATGGGGTGTCAATATGAATCCAATTGATATCGCTCTGCCATTGGTAATTTTGTCAACTATTTTCTCCTCTTTTGCGGATTTGTTCTTGAAAGAGGGCTCTGGAAATATTTTTAGGTTAAAATCACTGATAAAAGACCATAAGTTTATGTTTGGTGTTTTATTGTCTGTTCTATCTTTCTTCCCATTTGTTATTGCTCTTAAGTTTGTTGATTTATCCCTTGCTTATCCACTCAAGGCATTGTCTTTTGTCTGGGTTATTCTTTTGTCCAGGATATATTTAAAGGAAGAGATTGACAGGGCTAAGATACTTGCAAGTTTTTTGATAATCACTGGAATAATTCTTCTAAGTTTGACTGTTTGATGAAGTTTGTTTATTTTCAGAAGATTTTTAAAGGGGATTCTATTGATGGAATATTATAAAATGAAGAAGGAAAAGTATAAACCAAAAACAACCAGAATGGCTTTGCTTTTAGTTGTATTCTCAACTGTACTTATCTCTCTCGGTCAGCTCTTTTACAAACTCTCTTTTTTAAGTTCAGACAATCTACTCTCAAAGGTTATTTTCTCACCTTATCTTTACATCGGTCTGATTTTTTATGCTTTAGGAGCAGTAGTTTTGATTGTTGCCTTGAAACACGGAGAATTATCAACCCTCTATCCTTTTATAGCACTGAGTTTTGTTTGGGTTTCATTATTCTCATTTTACTTACTCAAAGAAACTTTCACATCTCTTAAAGTGCTGGGTATTGTTTCAATAATAACAGGAGTGGTACTTGTTGGTTTTGGATCCTGATGAAATTAGTACTCCTTAATACTGTTTAAATACAAAAATAAAAAGAAAACAAAGTGAGGTTTTTATGATTGGCACACTTATTATTGCATTGTCTTTAATCCTACTGGCTACTCTGCTTGCAGCATATGGCAGTTTGTTTTTGAAGAAGGGCTCCAAGGGAAGATTAAAGTTAAAGGAATTAATAAAAAATTATCCTTTGATATTGGGGCTTTCTTTTTATGGGTTCTCAACAGTTCCATTTTTAATTGCTTTAAAATTCGTTGATTTGTCAGTGGCATACCCAATAACTTCATTGTCTTATGTATGGGTTATACTCCTGTCAAAGAAATATTTGAAAGAGAAAATAAAAAAACTTAAACTTGCAGGCATTATGTTTATTATTTTAGGGGTTGTTTTAATTGGTCTGTCTGCAAAATAAAGGGTGATAATATGCTGGTAATATCTCTCGGTGGGTCTTTGATAAATAAAGATAGAATAAACATCGAGTTATTGAAGGATTTGAGAACTTTCCTTTTGAACAGGAATTTTGTTATAATAACTGGCGGTGGCAGAGTTGCAAGGGAATATCAACATGCTTTGTCTGAATTTGGTAAGAGTCCATCTAAACTTGATTTTATGGGTATAAAAGCAACCGAACTGAATGCTTTTCTTGTTTCGAATATTCTGAATGCAAAATTAATGAATTTCAAAGATTTTTCTAAGTATGTTAAAGTCAGGAGTAAGTCAAAAAGAGTGAGGATAGTGAGTTTTGGTATAAAACCCGGTTTCACAACAGATTATGTTTCTGTAAAGTTCGCTTCTTTTTTGAAAGAAAGGACAGTAATTAACATGTCAAAAATCAGATTTGTCAGAGTTAATAACAAACCAGTTAAACATATTCTCTGGCAGGATTATTTAAGATTAATACCTAAGAAGCACGCACCTGGCTTAAAAGTTCCTTTTGATGTTGAGGCCTCAAAACTTGCGATGAAATTGAAGATGAGAGTTATTTTTGTAAAAACAGTGGATGATTTAAAGAGTTTTGTCAACGAGAGAATTATCAGAGGTACACTTCTCGATTAAGAAGGAACTTATTCTTACCTCACTTTTTTACTTGTTAATTACTGCTTAACCAATGAAATTAATAACTCCCTCTGAAATGAAGAATGTTAAATAGAACAATAATAGACCTATGCCCTCCTTCCAGGTTACCTCTTTTTTGTCTATAAAAATGACTGCGAGATAGACCGCTGTCACCATAAACATTGCACTTGTTGCAAAGGATGCAACATCAAACAAAAGAGGATTTATTATTGATGCAATACCAAGTATTAAAGTAATATTTATCACTACACTTCCCAGGATGTCTCCAAATCCTATATTTTTATGACCAGTAAGAGCTGACTTTGTTTCAACACTCAGTTCAGGTAGTGTCGTACCTATTGAGGCCAATGTCAGTCCTATTATAAAGGAAGGAATTTTTAAGATAAGGGACAATTTTACAGCTGAGCTGACAAAGAACTTCGCGCTTAGAATTATTATAGGAATCGCTGCAAGGAAAAGAGTCATATCACCTATAAGCTTTTTAAGGGGCACGTCCTTCTCAAGTTTTCCAAGTGATGCTTCCTTATTCCAAAGGTTCTTTATATAAAACAGGAATGCTATGATTAGAATAATTCCATCAATGCGAGACAATTTACCATCTACACCGAGCAGAATAGGTAAAGTAACCATTACCATAACATAGAATAATGTTTTTGATATCACCTCTCCTTTAATCTTTAACCTCCTCGCTATAATTGCCATAATACCTAAAACAACAGTCGCATCTAACAGATTAGCTCCTATAAGGTTTCCCAAGACCAATTCTCCAAAACTTTTTGTTAATGAATGCAGTCCAGCGACAGAGGCAGTTATTGCTGTCACTAATTCAGGGGTTGAGGTTCCCAATGCAACAATAATAAAGCCGATTAAATATTCAGATGCACCTAATTTTTTAGCGAACCTGCTTACTGCTTTTATTGCGATGTCCGCTCCAAATATTAAAGCACCGGCACTTGCAAATATAATCAGTAAGTTAATAATCCACTCATTCATTTTAGGATCCTCTCACAATCATTCCTTCCATACTATTGAATTAATCATTTTGGTTATCTCTCCTGTTAAAATTATGATTATTGATAAGACAAAGATACTAACAAGATCAATTGCTGCTAAAGGTGTTGTTCCAAACAGAACATTTAATCTTGGAGTGTAGATAACCATAATCTGAAGGAGAATGGATAAAATAAGAGAGTACAGGAGTAATTTGTTCGATAAAAAATTTGTCTTGAAAACAGATCTCACTTCTGATTTTGAATTCAAAGCATTTACAAGTTCGAACACGACCAAGCCGGTAAATGCCATTGTTCTCGCATAGTCCAATCCTGGGAGATAACTCTTGAATAAGAACAATGTAGAAAAAGTCATTACACTTCCTATAGTTATTATGAAAAGGGTTTCTTTTCCATTAATGATGTTCTCCTTTTTACTCCTTGGTTTCATTAGCATACTGTTTGGTTCCAAGGGTTCAAAGCTTAAAGCGAGGGCAGGCAGTCCGTCTGTGAGCATATTCATCCAGAGAATCTGAGCAGCAATTAATGGCAGGGGAAGCTTCATTAAGATTGCTATAAATATAACGAGAACTTCTGCAATGTTTGAGCTTAATAAGAATCTTATAAACTTCTTCATATTGCTATAAATTCTCCTGCCTTCTTCAATAGCGCTTACTATTGATGAAAAACTGTTGTCCAATAAAACCATATCTGATGCTTCTTTTGCAACATCTGTACCTGAATTGACGGCAATCCCTATATCTGCTTCCTTCAATGCAGGAGCATCATTAACTCCATCTCCAGTCATTGCAACAGAATAGCCACGCTTCTTGAGTGCTTTAAGAATCTTAAATTTGTGTTCAGGCGTTACCCTGGCATAAATATTGTATCTTTCAACTACATGTTCATATTCACGTTCATTTAATCCATTTAATTCCTGACCGCTGATAACCTGACCGTGTATCCCAACTGATTTTGCAATCGCCATCGCAGTTGTTCTGTAATCACCTGTTATCATTATAACCCTCACACCTGCCAATCTGCATTTATTCACTGCTTCTTTAACATCTTCTCTTGGAGGGTCTATAATGCCTTCGAATCCAACAAATATAAATTCAGATAAATCAACAGGTTCATTTTTCTTCCTTTTGCTGTTTGTGTTTTTCTTTCTTATCCTGTATGCAACAGACAGAACTCTTAATGCTTCGTTGGAAAGTTTCTCATTGATATCATAAATCTCCTTTCTTGTTTTATTGTCTAATTTTTTGATTCTTCCATTTATCAATATTTTACTGCATTTGCCCAACACAATATCTGGAGCTCCTTTCATAACCAATATGTCCTTTCCTCTCTTGTATGAGTTTATTGTGAGCATAAATTTATTCTTTGATGAGAAGGGGATTTCTTTTATCCTTGGAAATTCATTGTCTAACTCTTCCTTGTTTAGTTTATACTTTAGCCCCGCTATTAAAAGAGCAACTTCAGTTGGAGAGCCGTTAAATTTTTCCCTGTCATAAGAAGCGTTATTGCAGATCAGTCCGAGTTTAAGCAGAAAGTTAAGGTCTTTCGTTTTCTCTGAGAATTTACCATCTGTTGAGTAACCAATGTTTGAAACTTTTATAATTTTATTATCGACAAATATTTTTTTTACAGTCATTTCACCTTTCGTTATTGTTCCTGTTTTGTCAGAGCATATAACACTCACATTTCCTAATGTTTCAACAGAAGCAAGTTTTCTTATTAGAACATGCTTCTTAACCATTCTGTTAACTCCTAATGATAAAGTGGTTGTTACAACAGCAGGCAATCCCTCTGGGACAGCTGCAACAGCTAATGCTATAGAAACAATGAACGCATTAATTATTGCTCTCTCCTGAAACAGGGTTAAATCAAAGTTTAAGATTCTTGGAAGGAGTCCGTCCTTTAAAATTATTGCTGCAAAGATGACAAATGAGATGATGATTACAATTATTCCAAGAACTTTTCCAACTTTCGCCAGTTTTTGCTGTAGTGGAGTCATTTTATTGCCCGCCTTCACTACACTTTCTGTTATTTTACCAAGTTCTGTTGATGCCCCGGTCCTTACAACAACCGCCTTTCCCCGACCATTTACTATTGTTGTTCCTGTAAAGAGCATGTTCTTCTGCTCCGCGATTGTTGATTCTTTACTTATTGGCTTTACATATTTAAATACTGATTGAGATTCACCAGTTAAAACTGACTCTTGAACCTCCAAATTTTTTGATTCAATTATCCTGGAGTCACCATTGACTTTTGTACCCGGCTCTAATAAAATAATATCACCAGGAACCAAAAGTTCTGCTTTTATCCTTTCTATATGCCCTTCCCTTATTACACTTGATTCTGGACTTGCAAGGTCTTTTAATGCTTCTATTGATTTCTCTGCTTTGTAATTCTGCGTAAAACCAAGGATAGCATTAACTATAAGGATGACACTTATTACAACAACATCAGTTAGTTCTCCTGCTAAGCCAGATATTATAACTGCGAATATAAGAATAAGAACCAAAGGACTTGTAAACTGATTTATAAAGAGTTTAAACTTATTTATTGGCTTCTTCTTCGTCAGGATATTCTTTCCATACTTCTCTAATCTTTCATTGACCTGCTTATTGTTAAGCCCAAAATTAGGGGAGGTCTTGAATTCATTAAGCACTTCCTTAGCTCCTAATCTATAAAATTGTGTGTTCATAGCAGATAGTCCCTATTTATTAAGGATATAATAGGAAGAGCAATATTTAATACTTGTTGTATCACTACAAAATAATATATTATGATACCCTGTTAATACCTTATGATTGAAACAGTTGAAAACAAAAAGAATTTTAAAGTAAAACATATA
>CAYLQB010000021.1:0-13969 GCA_964385745.1 uncultured Methanosarcinales archaeon | reverse complement strand
TGTATAACTCTTACATTGACCCGTCAACCCTGACTGACAGCTTAGTTGAGAACTCAACTATAATCAACTCCACAGTTAAGAGTTCTGTAGTTATGAATTCTTCCTTCTCTAATTGCGGTCACTTTGATGTTTTAACAGCAGGTGTTGTTGATAATATTTTAACTGCGGGCACCATATTTTATAATAACTCAGCGTATTATTCCCCAATAAATCTGAGTGATATTTGTTTCGGGATTAATCCTACGCCTAAAGGTTATTTAGTGGCAGAGCCAAATGTTGTTAAAGACCATGAAAATATCACATTTGAATATCACGCTGTTGGTGTTGGTTATACTGTTATGTTATCTAAGTCGCCTCTTGATTTAAACGGCGGAAATCTCTCTTTACTTGATGACGGTTTGATTCCGGATAAGATTAAGGATGATGGGATTTATACTGGTAAGATGTCGGTGAATAACTCTGATACAGGTAATAAAGTTGTTACTGCTCTTGTTAAAGACA
The DNA here is from genome assembly GCA_964385745.1 of uncultured Methanosarcinales archaeon. Lineage (GTDB taxonomy): Archaea > Nanobdellota > Nanobdellia > Woesearchaeales > WAPY01 > CAYLQB01. Next base: position 13,468 of record CAYLQB010000021.1, on the reverse strand, counting down.
ATGTGGGTAATTCATTTAATGTTACAACAAGCGTTTTCCTTGATAATATAAAACCAAATGCTTCAGTGGTTATTAATGAGGGTGATAACATTACCACCTCTCCAAGGGTTGTTTTATCTTTAAATTACTCTGATAATTATGGAGTCAAAAATTGTGAGATTTCAAATGATAAAGTTCAATGGAGTAATTATTCATGCCAGCCGACAATACCCTGGAATTTTAATTCAAGTAATGGCTTGAAAACAGTTTATGTAAGAGTGTTTGATGATGCTGGTAATTTCATTGAGGTTAATGACTCAATAACTTTAATGCTTGGTGCTATTGACCTTACTCCTCCAACCAACTTAACTGTTTGGGATGACGGCAACTGGACCAGCAACAATGAGAGTTTGCACTGTGGATGGCATGCTTTTGACCGTGAATCAAAGGTTTTTTATTATTACAGGGTTAATGGTCCCGTGGGTCCATTAACATCTTGGCTTTATGCAGCTCAGAATGAGGAGGAGACAATAACAAATCTGAGTTTAACAGAGGGCTCAACTTATTATTGTGAGGTCTTTGCCCAGAATTCTTATTTTATTAATTCAACATCAAAACAAAGTGATGGCATTAAAGTTGATATGACCTCCCCGGTTGTTGACTCGATAAAATCATCTGTTTCAAATAATTCGTGGACCAATTCGAATAGTTTATGCTTTAACTGGACTGCCTATGACCCTGTTGCTGGAGGAGTTTCAAGTGGGGTTTTTGCATACAGTTACTTATTAAGTGGAAACAATGAGAGCGAAGTGGATAATATACCTGAGGGAGATTTAAGCAACTTGAGTTCTGAGATAAAACATTGTTATTCCTTTATTAATGATGGAATAAACTACTTTAAGGTTAAGGCAGAGGATAGGGCGGGCAATTGGGGAACTTCTAATTATTATATTATTAAAGTTGACACAATATCCCCTACTGCTCCTTATATGAAAGAGCCGACTCAGAATGCTACTTCTTCAATTATAACATTTAAGTGGAATCCATCAACAGATCCGAGTCCTTATGGTATCTCTAGCGGTGTTTGTAATTATTTCATCAATATTACTTACACATCCAATGGAAGCGTTGTCAAAACGGACTGGACGACTAGCACGGACTATAATTTTACATCTGCTCAGAATGGCGTTTCTTATCATGCTTCTGTCAGGGCTTATGATTGTGCAGGAAATTCTGGTCCGAGTTCTGATTCTTATAAGGTCTTTGATAATGAACCTCCTGTTTTCCTATTCAAAAAGCCAATAGGAACAGTTATATCTCTTGAGCCAGTTCTTGTTGTAGATACAGATGAAGATGCAACCTGTTATTATAACAACACACGCTTTGATTTTACAAACTCAACCCATCATGAAGCTAAGGTTGATGTTATCAATGGGGACTCTGTAAGTTTGGCTGTTAAATGTTATGATAGTGTTGGAAATCTTAACACAACAGATATTAATTTTAGTGTTAATATTCAACCTGTAACTCAAATGTCTGTAACGACCTACAACAATTACTTTGTCGATTCTCCAATTACATTCACAGCATACCTATCAAATGCAGGTGTTGGACTTGGAGAGGCGCAAAATAACTTTATTGTAATATTAAACAATACGGAGGAGAGTTTCGCTGTTAATGATATTGGGGATGGTTACTATAATATTACCATCCTGTCTCCTGCTGTTCCCGGTACTTATAACTTAATTGTGGATTATAATTCACTACAGGTCTCGAAGATGATTACCATAAATAATGTCGGTTTAGGAGTCGTTTTATCATCCTCTCTGTCTTCTCCACAGAAGATAGAGCATATAGTTTATGGTCAGTCCAATGGTTTGACAATTGGTCTGGCAGCGGATAGTAAGTTTAATCTTTTGAATGCTTCGGATTCGCAGCTCGCAATTAATTCAAGTAAGGAAGGAAATGTTTATCTGTTTGTTACAAAACCAAACAGCGATGTTAAATCCAGAGAGCACTTTTTAAGCAGTAAAAAATTCATTAACCTCATAAATCCGTCTTTTGGTTATCCAATAAATAATCTGAATTATTACATTGATACACGATTTATTTATCCAAATATAATCATAAGGAGCAATTCTACAATAAGTGAGGGGGTTAATAATATTTTGATTAAGAACATTGGCTATGATAATGAAGGTAATATTATTGTTGAGGTAGGAGTATCATAAATCCACCTCTTAAAATAAAAGAAAGAATAGTTTGATAAAATGGAAAGACATTTCATAGTTGGGAAAAAGGGTCAGTTTTATCTGATTCTCATTGTTATACTTACTATTTTAATCTCTTCCTATATCTCCTTAAGACCAAGACCAAGACCAATACCCAACAACAAGTTTAATCTTGTATGCGAGAATTTTATGGAGGAGGCATCCTTAAGAGTTAACCATTGTGTTTATTCTAACTGTTCAAATAAAGAGTTAGTTAATGATTTATCTGATTTTATTAATTCTTACTCTGATTATTTAAAATATGATAATTTAAGTGTTTTTGTTGCATTGTTTTATGATAAAGATTATCTTTTTGAAACATTTCCCAATAAGCTTGAGGTGATATCTTATGAACTTGACGATACTCCTAAAGAATACTTTATTGATAATCATCTTAACCTGTCCAGAGACATAGCTCATCTATCACTAAAAATCAGCGATCAGGAGTATGATTTTAACGATGAACTCCTCAAAAGGAGTTATGAAAATTTTAATTACTCAGACATAATCTTATTAAAGGCAGTTGTATATTCCGCTAGGAATGGTGATATTAAAATATGTTACTATAATACCTCTCTGGTTTGAGCATAACAAATTGAAATTAGGATTTAGAACCCACTTAAATGAAAGGATGTAAGCAATGTATTTATATAAAATATTTTGTTTAAATCTGTTGGTTTGAAAATGGAAGATAAGAATCGTAAATATAAACCTGGGGGTAATACACCCCTTACTCGCATGAGCAGGAATAAAAAAGGAATCTCAGTCCTTGTGGCCTGGATACTGTTGATTCTTTTAACAGTGAGCATCGGGACTGCTGTTTATTCTTGGATGAAGAGTTATTCAAGTCAGAATACAGAAGTTCTTTCTCAGAAGAATGAACAACAGAGCTGTGAGTCAGCTGCTCTAAGTATTATAAACGCCTGTCAAACATCGAATTTTATATATGTTGATTTAAGAAATCAGAAAAATTTAAAAATAGAGGGGATATCAGTAAACTTAATAACCCTTTATGATGATATCAACACTTTCAAACTCAATAAGAGTATTAATGTTGGTAGAACTGAGAGGTTTGAGATTCCAAAACAAGGGACTGTTAAGAAGATGATTGTTATTCCTGCTATAAAAGTAAATGACAATTTTGTTTATTGTGTTGGAAGTAAGGTTTCAATTGAGGATATTAAATATTGTTAGACATTGTTAAAATAAGGATTAAAGGTAGTAGAACGGTTTGTTCCATAAAAAGAGGTGATACATTTGAATTCGCGATTAAACTCTGAAGAATCCCATGAGGAGGATTTTGAACTTAAGATTCTCGAAATACAGATTGAACGCTCGAGAATAAAAAGGGAGAGGGCTATCCTGGTCTTTTCATTATCCCTGTTTGTTTACTTCTCTTTTTTGTTTATAGCTGTCTTTGGTTTTGTTAATCATTATTTGGATGCAAGGATGTTAAATTTATTAATTCTAACCGGGCTTTTAGCTTTGTGCATTGGAGTTCTACCAAATGCAGTTCTTATGTATAATGAGAGTAAGAGATTTGACAGATTTTATGGTGAACTTAAAAAGAGGTTAAATAAGGAGGTAGGAATATGAGCTTCAAGAATAATAAGATTAAATTTTTAAGGAGTAAGAGGGGAATCTCACCACTAATCGCGACTGTTCTTTTGATTGCCTTTGCAGTTGCTTTGGGAGCGGTAGTTATGAATTGGGGCAGGAGTTATATCGAAGCAACCCAAAGTCAGGTTCAGGAGCAGGGCCAAACAGAAATAAAGTGCAGCACTCAGGTAAAACTTCAAGCGGCCAAAATCGGTGATGTAACAAAAGTGTGTTATGATGATAGTGCGAGTCCTCCCCATGTAAAGTTTATAATAGAAAATACTGGAACCGTGCCTGTAAGTGGTCTAAAAGTTCAGATCATCAATGATGGGGACAACATAAACACAACAAGTATTAATGGCATAACCCTCGCGTCAGGTGATAGTTATTCAGCGACAGTTGATTACACAGGTAATTTCCAGCAGGTAAGGATTGTTCCTGTTATACAGGTTGGGCTTTCCAATGTAACCTGTGCAAATGCTGCGCTGACATATGACACTACATCTGTACATCAGTGTCCGTAAATATGGGTTAAATTACTTTGTCTTTTTATTTATTTAATCTATTATCTAATTATCTTATTATTCATATTTGCAGGTGATTTTTATGGAAGGAAAGAAAATACTTTTTATTTTTCTTATGATTGTATCCTTCCTTGTTATAATTTATCTCATAAATTATACTACTATCATAATTAAAGGTTCGCAGGTCTCTACGCAGGAATACAGCAAGACCTTTGAGTGTTTTAACGTTAAAATAAACATTAATCCAAAATTCATAAAGTACAGTAAGGGAGGCGTTTTATCTATTTTAGTTGAGAATTCAGGTGGGAGTCCGATAAGTACATTGTTAATTAATGTTGGAAATAAGACGCTCATTTATAATACAACTGTGAACAATGCAAGTTTTAATCATGGTGATTACTTTGCTCTCATAATCCCCAATCTTAGTATCTATTTTAATAATTCAAATCTAAATAATGAGTATATAAACAGGACAATAAGCATATATCCGGATAATTGCCAAGGTTCGAAAGTTTCACTTGACTTAGATAATTTAATAGGTTAAGTATTCATTCCAATTCATAATTTATATATTTTAAATTGAGCAGGTCCTGTTTAAGGTCAGTTAAATTTAATTAAATCAGGAGTAGCAAGTTAAGAGCAACAGTAAGACAGTGACGAATGCCTTGAACAATAAGAAAATAATAAGAATATTAATTGATTAATTGAATAATGCTTCCGAGTTTTGAGTGCTGAAAATGATGAGAGTATCAAAAATGTTGTGTAAAAGCAGGAATTCAAGGTCATCTTCTTTGTACAACTCACACAAGAAGTTATACAAGAAGTCACAGATATGGATTTCTTCTATACTCTATATCCTGATAGTTATTAGTGTCATGGTCATTGTTCTTGAGGTGGGAGTTCCAATTATAAGCAATCTTAAAGATAGAGCTGCTTTTGAGGATGTGAAGAGCAGTTCTCAGGTTCTCGATTCCTACATTAGAACAGTAGCATCAGAAGGACCTGGTTCTCAGAGGATTATACCTCTGGAAGTCAAAAGGGGCAGGATATATTCAAATAATGATAAGTTAGTATGGGAGCTTCCTGTAACATCAAAGGTTTTGGAGCCGAGGACGAGAATTGATTTTGGTAATCTTGCTTTTATCGGATTACCATCAAACCTGACAGTAACTGCCTATGAGTCAAATGATTCATGTTATTATATTATCGAAAATGGTGTATTGCGGGTGAATCTCACTGTGTTTGGCAATAAAACGAAGAGTAAGGAGAACTGTTCGACATTTGTGAATACATCAAGGATAATTAATTCGATATACTCAATAAAAGAAGGTAAATATCTAATTGGAGGTCTGAGTTTTTTCCTGTCAAACGATGAGGACACAAAAACAGGTCAGGGGTACAGTGAGCTTGATAATTCAGGAGATCTGCTCGGTTCCGCGTTTGTAACTTATTATGTTAATTCCTCTAATTATGATTACTCTTTTGAAATTGGCCTTGAGAGTTCTGCTGATTTTCTCGTTACCCGGCTTGATGATTTTCATAAGAAATCATAACCTTTAAAAGTATGTTTTTTTTCTTTATTGTTAGGATAGAATATTAGGTTTAGCCGCTTTAAAAAAGAGTGTGATAAGTGATTAACATGGCAGATTTGAAGTTTAACCTTACATTGAAGCCGAGGATTATTAATCTTCCGGATATTAAGGTTAAGCATGTAAACATAAGATATCCTCTTATTCCTCCATTTGCATTCGCCCATATCTTTATTGAGAAAGGATCCGGCGAAATAGTATACAATGTTGAGGAGCCGAAGCTCTCTGAAGTTGAAATAGAACTATTGAAACTGGTTAAACTTGGACTTGAAGAAACACTTAACATATCCTTCGTGGGTAATATAAAAAGAGACAAAGTCATCGAGTACTTAGAGAAAAGCACCAAATCAATTTTATCTGAACTTGGTGCCAAAGTTACTATCGATAGTTATCAAAAGATAATGTACTATGTTTATAGAGATTCTGTTGGTATGGATAAAGTTGAGCCATTATTAAATGATTATTATATCGAGGACATAGAATGTAATGGCGTAGGCGAACCTATTTATGTAGTTCATAGAAAATATGAAAATTTGAAGACCAATATTATCTTTAAGTCAGAGTCAGGGCTGAGCAACTTTGTTGAGAAACTGGCTCAAAAGTGTGGCAAGTATATTTCCTACGCCCAGCCCTTATTGGACGCTGCTCTCCCGGATGGTTCAAGGGTTAATGCAACATACAGTTCTGACATTACAACAAGAGGACCAACATTTACAATAAGGAAATTTACTGAAAAACCATTGACCCCTACTAACTTAATAATGAACGGAACTGCAACTCCTGAAATATTTGCTTATTTCTGGATGGCGATGGATTATAAGCTTAATATGATGATGATAGGTGAAACAGCATCTGGAAAGACGACTTTATTAAACTCCATACTCCATTTTATACCTTCAGAAGCAAGAATTGCATCCATTGAAGATACTCGGGAACTTAATTTAGCACATCAAAATTGGATACCTGCAGTTTCGAGAATCTCTCTTGGAACAAAGGCAGGGGATATAGATTTGTTCAGTTTGCTTAGGGAAACATTCAGGCAGAATCCTGATTATGTAGTTGTTGGAGAAGTTAGAGGTAAAGAAACATTTGTTCTTTTCCAGGGAATGGCTTCTGGACATAGTTGTTACAGCACCTTTCACGCAGGTTCTTTTTCCACATTGGTCAGAAGGTTGGAGACCCCACCGATAAGTTTGCCTCCTGAACTTGTTGATTCACTGGATATAATTGCCATTATGTCCCATATAAAAGAGAAGGATAGGAACATAAGAAGGATTCAGGAGATTGATGAGATACTGCCATACACGAATAAACATAATTTTCATGTTATATTCAAATGGGACCCAGCCAAGGATGATTTCCTGATGGCTGATAAGTCAGTTGTTTTAGATAAAATAAGTTCTAAGACAGGGAGGAGTATAACTGAGTTGAATGAGGAGTTAAGGTTAAGAGTGGAGTTATTAAAGAAACTGGTCGCTCTTAAAATATCGGATTATAAGGCCTTTTCAGAAATCGTGGATAAATATTATCATAATAAGGACGCACTCCTTGCAGAATTTAATCTAAAATAAGTGCTGTTCGTATGGTTGTAACTTCATACACTGCTCTTATAATCCTCAAGCACATATTAAAACCACTTTTTAACTAAAATGTTAACTAAAACCAAAATATTAAATCTTAAGGATAAGGTTGATGAGTTGGATTCGCTTCTCTCTCTATTAGAAGAGGGTTCTGCTCTTGAAGAAGTTAAATTTGAGGTTATGAGAGAGGAGATTCTTAAAAAAACAGTTTCATTCATTGATTTCATAAAGGACTGCGAAGAGAGTTTAAAAAGATAAGATGGGGTAATATGCAAAATCGCGAATTGACTAAAATCAGGGCATTGCTGGATGAGCTTGTTGAAGTTAATGATTATTATACAAAAATAAATCATTCAATCAAATTATTGAATAAGACGTATCAAAGGGGAGAAATTGACTCAGAGACATATCATTTAAGAAGAAATAAATTGTTGAATAACAGACCTCTTTCTGAATTCAAAAATGAAGAGCAACTTTATATTTATGAGCTTCTTAAAAAGATGCAGTTCTTTGCCGAGCGGGTTTTTTATGAGGTTTATTTGAATGAAAATCTTGCTTTTATCGAATCTCAGAAGCAGAAGGTAAGTAAAGGGACACCTGGCTTAACTGGGAAGAAAACAATAGAAGAGTTACCTGAACTTAAGCTGAAAGAGATTAACAGACCAAAAGCACAGCATGTAAGGAAGGATAATTTAGGAATTAAAACAGAGAAAGCAAAAAAAGTGGAGAAAGAGAAGAAAGAACATTCAATTCTTTATTTGAAATCATGGGAACTGATTAATTTTTTCAGGGGCTTACTTAAATTTAAACCCCTGACGTTGAGAGAGTATGAAAATATACCCTTACTCAAACTTACACGCAGAGAAAAGAAGTTACTGGCTGGCGAGACGACGCTCGGCGTAGAATTGGGAGCGCAAAAAAGGCGTAAAGAAGAGGTAAGAACCGTTTCAAAGACAGCTCGCAGTTCAAAATTTAAAAAATTATCGTCAAATGTAAGTTTTAATCTATTTCCTCCCATTAAGGACTTTTTTGGGAAGATTCTTAAGCTTAAAAATTCTGAGGAACTGGTCGCTGATAAGACAAAGGTCCCATTGACGATAGAAACATTGAAGGGAACTAAAAAGAGTGAGCTCGGAAATACTTATTTAAAGAAAGAGGCAGAAAGGATAAAGGAGATAGTTGAAAGGGAGCATGTTTATAAGGAGTATAGTACGACAACGATTGCAGCAGTGGCGAACATTCTCGTCAGGCAGTTGAGCCTCAGGATTATGGATATGTTTCCAAATTTTTTCAATAAATTTTATCATAAATTAAGGTCTGCAGATATAGGTGTGCTGTCAAATACTTATGTTAACATTATGATTCTCTTTATCCTGTTAGGTCTTGGTTTTTCATCAATGGTTTCCGCGATTGTCCTGTCCTTTATTGAGAAGTCCTTACTGACAATCCTATTTAAATCCTTGATAGTCGGATTTGCATCATCTCTTTTTATATTCCTCTTGTTTTACTACCATCCTATACTTAAGATTGAAGCCAAAGTTAAGAGTTTGAAAAGAAACCTCCCCTTTGCTCTTAATCAGATGGCTGCTGTATCATCTTCAGGGATTGCTCCTATAATGGTATTCAAGTTAGTTGCGAAGAATAATGAGTATGGAGAGGTATCACAGGAATTATCAAAGATTGTTGATTATGTTGATTTATTTGGGATTGATTTTTTGGTAGCCATAAAAACAGTTGCTTCTATAACTCCTTATCCTTTCTTTAAAGAATTCCTCAATGATATGGTTATGACCGTAGAATCAGGTGAACACCTTGATAATTACTTTAAACAGAAATCGGATGAGGCGTTGACAAATTATAAACTTGAAATGCAAAAATATAACTCAACCGTTTCAACATTTTCAGATATTTACACAGCAGTGCTTATAGCAGCTCCTTTGTTATTGCTGGCTTCATTATCATTAATCAACCTTGTCGGTGGACAGATAGCAGGTTTTAAAGTTAATACAATACTCTTATTTGGGACTTACATTGTTATCCCCCTGTTAAATGTCCTCTTCATTTTTATAGTTAAATCAACCCAGCCGGGAGTTTAAGATAGAGTTAGAATGGTTAAAATGAGATTGAAATTAGAAACAAGGCATTATATAAGTTTGGCAGCAGGTATATTTATACTTGCACTTAGTTTTATCATGTTCTCAAAAACACCATTCTTTCCCATTTTCCTGGGCTTGTCTGTTCTTATAATGGCCTCTCAATTTATAATGGATGTTTTTATTGATGTACAAAGACAGGCCAGCATAGAAAGGAACTTCCCCGAGTTTGTCAGGAATTTTGTTAGTGGTGTTCGTTCTGGAATGCCGGTTTCAAAGGCGGTCATCGGAGCAGCGGATACAGATTATGGCGCGCTTAATCCTTATGTACAGCGGTTGAAGTATCAGCTGGAGTGGCATGTTCCATTTCATCACGCATTTAGAAGTTTTGCTGAATCAACGGACAATATTATTATAAAAAGAGCAGTATCTACTGTCATCGAGGCTGAGAAAGCAGGAGGAGATATAGGTGATGTCTTGTCCTCAATAACTAATTCACTTGTTCAAATAAAAAAGTTGAAGCAGGAAAGGAGAGCAATCATGCATTCTCAGATAATGCAGAATTATATAATCTTCTTTGTATTCTTAATCGTGCTGGTTGTTATACAGAATTTTTTGATTCCCTATATGTCAAGGGTTGGTTCTGTAAGCGTATTCAATGTAGGAGGTTTTTCTCCTTTTAGCGTTCCTAACATGGCAAGGGTAAACTTTTCATCATTCAATGCTTTTAGAATTTCAGCATCAAACTGGTTTTTGAGTTTAAATGGCATCTTCTTAATGATGGCTATTATTCAGGGTTTTTTCGCTGGGATTGTAACAGGAATAATGACAGAAGGTAATTTTAAATATGGTTTAAGGCACTCCATCAACCTTATAGTGATATCCTTTATTATACTCTCAATAGCCCAGGCATTACTCTAAACGCAAATAAGAAAAGAGTTAAAAGAGGAGGTTTTTATCATTGAAGATGATAGTAAAACTGAGATGTCCCCACTGTGGAAATTACATGTTGTACTCTTCAAAGACAAAGATGGTCAAAGGTAAAAGGAAAAAGTGTGTTTATTGTGGAAGGAGCTTTGAAGTAAGCAAGCATATCGTTCGTATAATTCAAAAGTAGGATTTTAATTAATGTTGATTACATCTCATCACTATATGAAGTATGGAAAACATGGGAGATAAAGTATAGAAACCAGAGTGAATTAATAGTTTAAATCAAGAAGTTAGTCAGCGGGTTAAATCAATGAGGTAAAGCATAAATTCATAATAACAAAGGAAATAAACTTTCAGAGGTTTTATGAAATTAAAAATATTTTATAACAAGAGCATCAGTGGGAATGCGGCCTATTACTTTGATAAGGCAAAGAAGGCCAGAAAAAAGCAGGAAGGTGTCTTAAAGACAATTGATATCATGAAGAAAAAGCTTGATAAGATAAAGAAAAAGGAAAGGAAAGAAAATAAAAACGAAGTTTCTCAAGGAATCATTGAGCATAACGCAGGGAATTTATTACAAGAAAATAAAAAAGAAGGGGAAGAAAATGAGGAGTTGGGAGGTTCGTTAAAGGTTAAGAAGGGGTGGTTCACGAAATTCAGGTGGTTCTTTACCTCGAACAATATTCTTGCAGTCGGTGGTAGAGATGCTGTAACAAATGAAATCATTATTAAAAAACATATGGAAGAGAAGGATCTCATTTTTCATACAGATGCGCCAGGTTCTCCTTTCTTCCTTTTAAAACTTGATAAGAAATATGATTTAAATGATAAAAACAAACTTAATCTCTTACATGATGATATTGAAGAGGTGGCACAGGCGACTGCCTGTTATTCAAAGGCATGGTCTCTTGGAGTAGGATATACTGATGCCTATTATGTACAACCAACTCAAGTTTCAAAGAAGGCAAAGTCAGGTGAGTATTTAACAAAGGGTTCATTTATGGTTTATGGAAAGAGAAATATCCTGAGAGTAAAACTTGAAATTGGTGTTTCGAGAATCGGCGGTAAACTTCTAATTGGGCCATTATCTTTAATCGAGAAGAAGGCGAAGAAGTATGTTGTATTAACTCCTGGCAGTTTAAAAAAGAGTGATGCTGTCAAGAGAATTTTATCTATACTCTTTGGAAAAGAAACCAAGAAGAAGATTAAGCCCACACTTAAGAAATCAGGTAAGTACAAAAAAAGCACAATAACAAAAACAACGCTGAAGGAGGTTCATGACACTCTCATATCCCAATTGCCTTCAGGCGGTTTCAGTATAGATAAAATCTTCTGAATAGTTTAGATATATTCTAAATATTTTATGATAATTCCTTTTAAATTATTCTCACATCCTCATTACTTTTAAATAATTAAAAATGCTTAAAAACACTCTTTCTTTTTTTTGATGTAATGCAGAATATTATACTTGATATTGGATTAATAATAATAGTTGCCTCTTTCTTCGTGTATTTGGCGAAGTTGTTTAGGCAACCGGTAATTCCCGCCTATATTTTAGCCGGTTTTCTACTCTCCCGTTTTCATTTAATAACAAATGGAGATGTTATTTCAACACTGTCAGAGTTAGGTATAGCATTTATGCTTTTTACTGTTGGTCTTGAGATGGATATCAAGAAACTGAAGAACTTTACTAAAATAGCTGTATTTGGCGGGAGTATCCAGGTTCTTGTTACAGGTCTTGTTACCTTTGCAATTGTTCAGCTAATTGGATTCAGCAGGATAACCTCTTTTTATCTGGGGCTCGTTGTCGCTTTCAGCAGTACAATGGTTGTCGTTAAGTTGCTTTATGAGAGGGATGAGATTGATACTTTACATGGAAAAATTACTATTGGAATTCTGCTGATGCAGGATATAGCAGCCATTTTAGCTGTGTCTCTCCTTACTTTAATAGGTAAGTTTACATTATTCACTTTTGTTATATTCTCATTAAAAATTTTGTTTATACTGTTAGTGCTGTTCCTTCTAAAATTAGTTCTTATTCCTGTATTCAAATTTGCTGCAAGGTCGGATGAAGTTCTTTTGTTATCAGCTTTATCCATTTGTTTTCTTTTTATTTTCCTGTCTCAGCAACTTGGTTTTTCAATAGTAATAGGTGCTTTTCTTGCGGGCCTGTTGCTTGCCAATCTGCCTTATAGATTTGAAATAATTGGAAGGATGAATTCTATAAGAGATTTTTTTGTTGCTATCTTCTTCACAGCTCTGGGCCTTGAAATAAAGCTTGGACAGTTAGACCAGATGTTAATTCCTTTCTTTATTATTATACTGCTTGTTTTCTTATTTAAGCCGTTTATTGTGTTTTTAATAACAACCCTCTTCGGTTATGAGAAGAAAACATCTTTCTTGACTTCATTATCCCTGTCTCAGACAAGTGAGTTCTCCCTTATCCTTGCATATCAGGGTTTAAAACTTCATCAAATAAGTCAGGATGTTTCTTCTATGATAATTCTGGTTACTGTCACAACGATAATCTTAACAACTTATCTTTTGAGATTTGATAGAAGATTGTACAGAAAATTAGCGAAGCATTTGAAGTACTTTGAGGTGAACCCGAAGAAAATAGGACTTGTTACAAAAAGAGATTTTGATGTTGTTCTATTTGGATGTAACAGAATGGGTTACAGTATCTTGCAAACTCTTAAGAAATTGGGTGTTAACTTTGTTGTTGTTGATTATGATCCTGATGTCGTCGAGTTATTAACAAAAGAGAATGTTCAATGTATTTATGGAGATGCAACTGACATAGAAGTTCTGAACAAAATAAATATAAATAAGATAAAACTTTTTATATCGACTATTCCTGACAGGGAGGATAGTTTATTACTGTTAAAGACAATAAAAAAAATA
>CAYLQB010000020.1:0-14864 GCA_964385745.1 uncultured Methanosarcinales archaeon | reverse complement strand
AAAGCATTTGTTTTCTTAACCGCAGCCCAACTTGATGATGCGCTTGAGTTTTATGATAATGGTGCTGACTATGTAATTGTTCCCCATTTCTTGGGTGGTGACTACGCAGCAGTTCTTATTGAGAAATTCTCCCGTGATTTTAAGAGTTTGATGGTTGAAAGGATAAGGCACATTGAGGAACTAAAGCGCAGGAAAAAGGTCGGTAGAGGACACCCCAGTTATAAAACGTTGAGACATTAAAAACAATATGGTATAAAGTCATAGAAAAGTATTTAAATCTCGAGATACAAAATACTATATTAGGATACTGTTAAATAGGTACTGGAGGATAGATAGTATTAGACACTATCCTAAAAATAATAGTATTAAAACAGGTGAAAATGCCAGAGAGTGTTGAAGCAACTGGAAAGCTGAAGGAAACAGGTTTCAAAGAGGAAGAGTACGAAGAGATAGAAAATAATGTCTTTGCGAGAACAGGTTTTCCTGCTCCAGTCAATAAGTATAGGTTGTATTTTACAACGAGCAACATTGCAATTGAAGAACCTTACTATTTCATTATGGATCATCTTAAACAGACATGGGGCTTCCACAAGTTTGATAAAATCATTGACCTAACAGGAGCTTCAGAACAGTCGGTTCTTTTTGGGATTAATCAGCAGAGATTAGGATTACAACAGGAGAAAGTATCGCAGTTTCTTGCAACAATTGGTAAGATGATAAAAGAATTGTTTCAACTTGTTAGGGAATTAAGAATTCTTGACGAGAGGTTGAGTTATTATGAAAAGATTTATTCAGGCAAATCAGGAGCAAAGGCGGCTGATATAACTCTGAAGGGAATATGGATAGATTTAGTGGAGGGGGGTTCTAAAAATCCTTCTTCTGTATATGGAATGGCTACCCAACTTGGTTTTATGACCTTACCTGATTTGTTCTTTGACACCTTTGTTGTAAAATCAGAAGATGTAGACAAGGCAGTTGATAAATTGGAATTCAACAGGAAGGTCAAAGAGGTCTTGAGAAGAAAACTTATGACATATGTTACCTGGAGGGAGCATACATACAAAGAGTTAAAGACGAGGAGAATCTTTACTATTAAATATCTGAGGCAGCATTATAATTCAATAAAGATGTACATTGAATGGGTTAAGCCATATCTTAGAAATATAAAGAGATTGCAGTTTAGTGATAAACTGATGAATAAAGCCAGTTTGGTGTCTGCTTTTGAGTCAGCTGCGATGGAAATTGAATTTCTTGCGATAAAGGTTGGAGAGAAAGGAGGTAAGGTTGGAAGATATTTTCCTTGTGTATTGGCAACATTTGAATACTCAACACAGCCCCGATTTAGTTACCATGGTGAGGGCTATCAGAGAGGACCAATCCATGTTGGAGAACTTAGAATTGAGTTGAGGTCCTATGCCTGGACAGAACAAGATATTGAGAATTATAAAAAATACCGTAATGATGAGGCATTTGATGTTCTGACATCTATAGATTCTTCACTGAAATCAGCAATGGATGCTCTTGGAGATGAACTTAAAAAATATGTTGAAGAGCATGAAGAAACGATTAATGATAAACAAAATAAAGCAAACACTAAAAGCGTAAACAGGAATGAGGGTATGTTGGATCCTTTCTTGTCTGTGTTTAAGGGCTTTGGGGAGATCTTTGGTTCACTGTCGCCACTGCCTTCTTCAGGTGTTAGCACAAAAAAAATAAGTAGACAGGATGCGTATGTAGATAATGAGCAGAAGAAAGCTGCCGGATCTGTGGCTGCCTCTGTAATCTGGCAGACATATAAGAACTTCAAAAAGGCCCACAAACCGCCGTTTATGGCGTGGTGAGTTGGTACTTATGGCTAAAGATAAAGAGGATAATAACAATTTCACTGATGAAATTAAGGATTTGAATCCGGAAGATAGGATTAGGAGGATAAAGGAGTTGGAAGAAAAAATTAAGAGACAGCTTACTTCATTGAGAGAATTAAGCGAACAAACCCAGCATGAAATCAAAGAAAATAAGGAAAGAGAATTTCTCAAAATCGCTCCAGAACAGGAAAATATAAGAATTGAAGATTTGTTCACGGAAGAGGAAAATTTAGAGAATCAAGTGAAGAAGGAAAATAACAAATTAAACATCGAGAATAACCAGCCGACTTATCTAATGCAAAAACTTGGTGAGAGTAAACAGGCCATCGGCAACCTCTTAAATGAGACATATACTATAAGAACATTTGTTAATGAAACAGTGTCAAAATATAATCCAAATTTAGGTAATAGGTTAAATAAGCAGTTGTTTGCTCTGGCGAATGAACTCAAAAACTTGTATGAGCATAATATAAATGAGTGAATAGTATAAAAGTATAAAATTACAAAATGATATTCAACACGGATTATGCAGGACCAATGGACAGGGATTATTTTTCCCAGACCTCTTCTGATATAGAGTCCCCTCTTTCAACTCCAATAGTAGAAGGAAGTCAGAATTCAAATGGAGGAAAGCCATTGATTAAGATAACAGATATTGGTCAGACAATATCAGAAGGTCCACAGCTTGGAAGTTTGCTTGACCAGGAGGTTGCTGCAATCCGTAAAGGCGTCCGGAGGATTGAACTGCAAACAACCCCTGAAGGTGGGGGTGCTCAGCCAGGAGGTGGCGGTTCTGAATCATATGGTGTAGAGAAGAGACAGGAAATTCGGAAACTTGCAGAACTAAACAATGTTGAAATTACAAGCGTTCATGCCCCTCCTCAGATAGGAAATCTAAGTGGTTTTACGCAGAATGGTTTTGATGACAGTGTTAGAGAGCAGGAGGTTACTGAAATAAAAAAGGCAATAGATTTTGCAACTGATGTTGGTGGAGGTGCGATTGTCGTTCATACAGGAGAGTATCCAAGGCCGATATGGGATGCCAAGTGGAACAAGAAGGAAGGAAAGTGGAAGAATGCGTTTATGCAATATGAAGAAGAACCTCAGAAAGCAGCGAAGTATTTGGTTGACGCCAAGACCGGAAGGATAATCAGAGAAGTTGCTAAAAATATTAATGTTTACGAGCCGGTTTATAAGAAAACAAAAGATGGACGGTACATAGATATAAATGGAAATCCGACTGACGATCCCTTTAAGAGAGTGCCTGTTTTTATCAAGCCAGAGGATGTTGGGAAGGAAATGGATGTCGGAAATGGACATAAGGTTAAAGTGACGAAAGATATGGTAAATGACTTTCTTGTTGTTCCCCGTGGTTGGGAATACTTTGAAAAAGAAGCCAATGAGTGGAATAAGAAACATCCAAACAGTCATAAAACACCGGAAGAAATATTTGTTCAGACCAGAACAGAAGCCCAGATTAATGATGCGAAGGGTTGGGCATTGTATTATAAACAGAATTACAACAAGACATTAGAGTTGAGAGAGAAATATAAAAAAGCGTTGGAGGTTTATACAAATATTTACAATAAAGTTCCTGAAAAGGAGAGGTGGAAGCTGAATATCCATGAGGAATATGATGCCCAGCATTTAATCCCCCCAGATGTGAAGAATCCTGTTGATTATATTAAAGAAAAATTGAGGGAACTGGATGAGCATATAAAACAGATAAATGAAAGCTCGACAGCTGCAGAAGTAAGGGCAAAGGAAGCAGAGGAAACATTGAAGCATGTGAAAACTCTTGATAAATATGCTGAAGAAAAATCAGCTCTGTCTTATGCTGAGCTTGGAATATACGCTATGAAACAAAGTGAGAGCAAAAAGGCGAAGAAGCCAATATATGTTGCTCCTGAGCATATCTTTCCACATATGGGTTATGGTTCTCATCCAGAGGAGTTAATTGAATTAGTCCAAAATGCAAGAAAGAAAATGACAAATCTGCTTACCAGCAGGAAAATACCTGATCCTTCCGGGAAAACAGACCTCTACGGAAAACCTGTTTATATTGATAATCCATACTATAAGCCAGGCATTAACCCGGATGAGGCGAAGAAACTTGCTGAGAAGCATATAAAGGCGACATTGGACACTCAGCATATTGGTATGTGGTATCGTTACTTTACTCCAAAACCAGGAGAGACAGAAGAGCACAGACATAAAAGATTCAAAGAATGGTATATGGATATGATAAAAAAAATGGAAGCCGCAAACATAATAGGTAATGTTCATTTAGTTGATGGTTTTGGTTATGGACATACTCATATGCCTGCTGGACAGGGTATTATGCCTGTTAAGGATGCTGTTGAATACTTAAAGAAAAAAGGATATGCAGGACCTATAAATTCAGAGGGTTATGGTGAGGGAAGTTCAAGGATAATAACAGAGCCGTGGAAATTGTTTGGGGCAAATATTTATAGTGTTGCTGTTCCAAGAACAAGGCAGTGGACAGATGTTCATCAGTCCTATTTTAATAAGCTGGAATCCCCTTATTTTGTGTTTGGCGCTTATGCTCCTTCTAATGACTGGACACTCTGGAGTCAGGTTCCATTTGAGTAAAATTTATTTCTTTCCTGTTGTAGTTACGACTACTACTCAAATATAAATAATCAATCTTCTGTATTATTTGATAGAATTGCACTGATTTCGGAAGTTTTGCGGAAAACTCCGTTGTCACAGAATCTTTTATGTTGCAAAAGGACAAGAAAATGAGGGCTTTTACTAAATCGATGGATAAGGTATTGCTCAACAAGTTGAGGCAGAACTCACGAACCTCTTTGATGAGATTGTCAAGAGAGACCGGCTTTCCAGTATCTACGATATACGATAAAATAAAGAAAATGGAGCAGGGCTTGATAAAAAGATACACTGCAATAATTGATTTTGAAAAATTGGGCTATAAAATACATTTAATCTTCATGCTGAAAACAGATGATACTGCAGAACTTATTGATGACTTAATCACATGCCCTTATGTAAATACAATACTAAAGACAAATTATGATTACAACCTGTTGTTAGAATGTTTTTTCAGGAACGCCAGGGAAATGAATTCCTTTGTCCATAAAATCAATCACATCAACATTAAAGGAAAAAAGATGTTTTATGTTTTGAATGACATAAAGAGGGAGATGTCAGTCATAATTTAACTGTTGCTTAAATTTTGTATACTAAATAATTTACTAAATAATTAAGAGGTTTGGGTAGTATTATGGAGGCGGGAAAATGAGTTTGAATAAAACAATCGCATCAATCGTTATGTTAAGTGCTCTTGCTTGTGGTTCTATGTGGGCAGGAGACAGGTACAATATCAACGCTAGAATCAAACAGCAGTTTTACTCAGCAACGAGGACAGAAGTATCAACTAAGTTCTATGATTCTGCTGTTGAGACAAATCTTGTTGTTTTGAAAGGCAAAGATGGGATAGAATATTATCTCAAAACACCTGAAGGAAATCTTCCTATGTTAAAGGGCAATTCGGGTTTACAGTTGGGAGCAGACAGGTACATCATCAACAATCTGGATAAAAAAAGTTTGGATGATTACATAATCAATGAAGTCGGTACTTTTAGTCCTGATTTTGATAAACAGATTCTGGCTAATATGAATAGACATACATTGGAAAATTATGTTGTCGATAACCTGAGTAATTTCAGTCCTGATTTTAAGAAGAGAGTCGTTTCAAAATATGTTTCAGATCTCAAGGATGAACTCTCAAAAAGAATCATTGATTATTCAAAACAGATTAAGGACTTTTTGAATGATTGGCTGAATAAACCTTAATTATATAGCATAATGTTTTAGGCGGTTGGAATGGCGATAAATGTTAAGTCAAAGTTTAATTCGAATTATCCCAATGTCAGGGGTTATAAATTAGAATCTCTCGTTAAGCAGATTTATGAAAACCTCGGTTACCCCCTAGTTAAGAGCAATGTTTTTCTGTACAAAAGAGGAATGAAGAGTCAGATTGACCTTGTATACTTAAAGATTGAGAAGGGCTTTCCAAAGAAGGTTTTTGTGGAGATGAAATATAAGGGGAAAAAGAGGAATGGAAATTACAAAAAAGTTACTCTGGATGAAATTGCCAAGTTCAAAGGGGTTCTTGATTTAGTGAATCATAATTCCAGGTATTCAGAGATGATAACTAACTCTGATTTCAACAGACGAGCGAGATTTTACGCTAGAATGTATGGTATAAATTTAATCAATGGAGAGGAACTTTACAAGCTTTACCTGGAATCAGAATACAGACCTAAAACCCTCATTGCTGTGACTTATGACATTATCACCTTATTCAATAAGCTGAGAGGCAAGCAGAGTTATCTCTCTCTAACGAGCGAAAGGAGAGCATTTATTGATAATATACTCAGTTGATTTTGTGTTTAATCAAAGTGCTAAACAAACAGGCAATATACAGACAGGGTAATAAGAAATTATACTCAAATATGAATAAAATATCAAGGAGGCGGATGCTGTATGGTACAACAAGAAATATATAAAAATAAGGAGGAAGAAGGTATTTTGTCTTCGAAGGAAGAAGACGAGGAGATACGAAAGAGAGAACAGGAGCTTAAGAATAAGACATTGTTCTCCAAGAGTCCAAAGGCACTTGAAGCGATTCTTAACAACATGAGAAATGAGATGATTAAGAATTTCTATGAGATGGACATCGACGGCTCGAGAATTAGGGCATGGAAAGCCAGGATTAACATTATATTGAGCAAGATGAGACACCTCTCTTTTGATGAGGCAGAAAAGATGTATGTTGGTCTGCAGAGAGAGGTACTTTCAAAGGAGTATGAATTGAGAGACAATTTGTATGCTGAGGGAGTGGAACTCCAGGATGAGAAGGATGATTTAAGAGCGAGAATAACAGACCTGAATCTTGATTTGGATAAACTTGAAAAGATAATCAGCATTAATCAGGTTAAAATTCAGGAGATTGATGAAGTTTTGAATTATAAACTTGCGTTGAAGAACGGTAAGGAGATTGAAAAACCCAGAAACTTGACGAAAATAGTGTTGGAAGATTACTTAAAAAAATCCGACAGGGATATTGAACACGAAAAGAGAGAAATAAGAAATGTTATACACAACGCATACCGTGAGCATGAGCAGGAAGAGGATAAGTTTAAGGAGCTGGATTATAATTTTTTGAGTTTGTCAAACTCTATCGATATTAAGTACAGCCAATATACCAAGCAACAACAGAGGATAGATACACTAAGAAAAACACTTGACTTTGTTCATCATAAATACTTAAACAAAACAGTTGTCAGTGCAATAAAGCAAATAAAGGAGAACAACAAGATTGACAAGAGAGTGATTAAGCTGCTCGATGTGAAAAACAGGAACTCAGGATATAATTACAATAGAAATAACACTTATGACCATTTTGTTGCTCAGGTAATTAAGCAGTTGGAAAACCCGACAAGTTTGGATATAAGTAGAGGGAGAAATTCTCAGAAAGAGGAGTTGGAAAAAGTTATCGCAGATATCTCCTCCTCAGCGAGGCAATATTCCGGCAAAAGGTCCGAAGAAATAGAGAAAAGAAGAGAATTCTACAGAAACAAAAAAGCTGATGACCATGGATTTTTTTAGAGATTCTTATTTATCCTTTGTTTTGTCCAGTGAGCCATTCAACTCTTAACCTGCTCCAATAAAATCTGCTAAATTAATAAGAGGTCAAGATGGTAGTTATTGCAATTGAGGAAAGCGAAGTAGAGGCCAGAAAAAAATCTCTGGAAAACAGGATAGAAGATACTTATCATTTGTATTCGAAGATTAAAAGATTATCCTCTTTACATAACATAAACAATTTTGATGCATTGGTGAATTCCGTCGGGAATTTCTTTTCTGTTTTGGAGTTGCTCTCGCTCTCAATGAGAGAACAATTTCAGATTTACTCTTTTGATGAAGTGATGCCTCTTGTTCTGTCTGTTTCGGCTAATTATGCTCTGGACACACTTGGTTTGAAGTTAAATCGACATTCTAACAGGGTGGAAGTAAAACAGTTTGATAAGTATATCGTTCCTTCTGATTCATACCCTGATTTAAAATCAAGATTGATGAATATTCTGTCAGATGAATTAGATGATTCGAGATTGAATGTTGCTTTTACAGTTGGAAGTTTCTTTGAATGGGCGAGTAAAAAAGCATTGTCCTATGCCAAGTCAGATTTGGATATCGTAGTCAGAGTTGATGGTTCTAATTATTCACTCTATACAAAGAGGAAAAATCAACAAAATAATTTTAAACTTACCTGGAATTATTTCGGAGGTTATGAGAACATTGTTAAAGAATTTAAAGAAATAGCAGAGACGATAAAGGATTACAATCATGTCATAAAACACATTCCAATATATAGGGCGATACCCAAGGGTATATTACTGGCAGGACCTCCAGGAACAGGGAAAACATATCTATCCAGAATCTTTTGTGAAACGAGTAATTTACCCTACATTGAGGTTTCGGCATCAGATGTAGGTTCAACATACACGATGGGTTTAACTCTTAATTTTCAGGACAAAGTTGATGAATTAATATCTGAAATAAGGTCGGAGAAATCAAAATTTGGGGTGTTTTATATTGATGAGCTTGATGCTGTTGCTCAAAAAAGGGGTTTGACTAATAGTGTTGAGCGTGATACTTTTGTTTCAGTTCTCAATTCAAATATGGATGGTCCTAAATACTATCCTGGTGTTATCTTCATTGCATCTACAAACAGGCCGGACATTATTGATCCTGCCCTGTTGAGGCCGGGCAGATTTAGAGAATACAAGATGGGTCCTCCATCTATAAATGGTGTTAAAAAAATATTTGAAGCTCAAATTTCCATGAGGAGATCAGAGGTTGAAGAGACCTGTTATTCTGATTCTTTCAAAAAGACATGTTCTGATTTCGTTGATGAATATTTCTCTCCTGAAAATGAATGGACAGGTGCTTTTGTAAATCAACTCTTGAACAGGGCAGAGAGGGACATACTCTACGCTCATCGTCATAATAAGAGAGAATTCAACATGAATTATAAGGATTTGGTGTTAGCTTACAAGGAACTTGGTAATTTTAACGAGCCAGAAAGGGAGGAGAAATTAAGTGTCCTCCCAGGATTTTGAACTTATACTTTGAAACTTGATTAATTAATAAAAAATAGGGATTAATAAAAGGTGATTGAATAATGTTTCCTTTATTTAGAAAAAAACAGAAGGAGAAGACAAGTGACCTTGAAGACATAATTAATTCCAGTGATGCATATAATTCGAATGATATTGAAAAGCTTAATTTTGTCGTGCAGAATCAGTACAGATTGGATGAGGAATTGAGCGGTTTTGATGCTCTTATTTACCAACTCAATCTGCAGAGAAACAATAAAAGAGATATTGAGTATAAAGCAGATGGTTCCATTATTGTTGGTAAGGAACTGGTTTTATCTTCTGATATAATAAAGAGATTGACTCTGCTTTATCAGGACTATAACTCTGCCTTTGTTTCTACAAGGAAGATACCTGACAAAAAATTATCTTTTTTGTTTTATTCAGGAATAAGAGATTATCTTTCTAAAAAGAAAGGAAAAGTGAAGCAGATATACAATAATCTCTATACATTCCTCAGCGAATCAGCTACCTCTCTGAAAGAAGAGTTAACAAATCTTCAGCCAGATTTTCAGCCAAATCTTCAAGGAGAACAGAAATCTATTGATTCAGGATTAGCGAAAGAAAGAGAAAAACTTGCAAATGTGTTAAAATTACTTCTCTCGTTTGATACTAAAATCTTAAGTCCTCCTTTGAATGCTGATGAAAGGAGGGAATACACTCTTTTCTCGAACATCGATGAGCGACTACAAAAAATAAATTCGCACTTCTCTGATTTAAAAAAGAGTTATGAGGGCATTGCCGGAAGAATTATTGATGATGACCAATTGATGAGGTTGAATAAGATGAAAACAGAATCCAGTAAGTTGTATTCCTCTGCTCTGGAGTGCTTTTATTTTGAGAAGCAGGATAGCATTAAGAAATTTAATGATGAAATAAGTTTTGTTGTTCAGAACTCAAAGGGTATAAATGCCCTGATTAATGACATTGACAACAGGAAGAAAATTTTTGATGAGACAAACTTAAGACATGTTGAGAAAATTGATACCATTGAGGACTTAGAGTTCGTCAATTCTCATATTAGAAAGGTAACTTCAACATTGAACCTTGACCTCACTTATCCTGCTATTACTTATGTTACTTCTAAGGTTAATGATTTTTCTTCGCTTAAAAAATTATCGGAAATGAGGTTGGCTGAAATAATAAATCAAACAGACAAATCACTGAAAGAATTTGTTTCTACTCTGCTAAAATTTGATTACTCTCACTCCCTTGATGATGACTTGAATCTTCTCTCAGATAAAATAGAGAAAGTGGTTAATCTGAAAACAAAACTCTCTGACTATCTGATTTTGAGAGAACAATTTGCAAGTATGCAGCAGAAGCACAGTCAGGTTGATAAAGAGGAGGGTATAAAGCCCGAAAAGGTGTTTATTCCAAAAGAGTCGGAACTTATGAGTATATTGAAAGAGGGTTATAATAATCTGGACAGTTATAAAGAAAAATTGACTATTCTGCTGAAAGAGAGGGATAAAATTAAAAGAGCACTCTTCCAATTCAATGAGGAGTATAATCAACTCTTGAACAAAGTTAATTCTACCTTGGAGAGGTATGTGAAAAAAGAGGAATCCTCCAACCAGGAAGTAAACAGCAGGCAGTTAATTGAAACATTTTCCTCTTTAAATAATGAAATATTAATGTACATTAAAGATGTTGAGATATCATCTGAGAATTATGAAAGTTTAAAGAGCGACGATTTAACTGCAAGATACCTTGATAAAGATTTAAGTAGTTTCCTTTCATCGTCAAGTATTCTGAAGAATTATGCAGAAGAATTGCACTCAGAAGTTGAAGGAACTCTTGATAGGTTAATAAATACAAATGAGTTAAACAAGTATGAAGCCAGGACCGATGAGCTTAAGAGAATCATAAGTGATATTAATTTACACCAAAAAGAGTTTAGAGAGTCAGCTTCAAAATCCTTCAATGAGTTAAGCAGGCATATAACAAAAAAATTGAGCGACAGAATTTCAGAAGCCCTCGAAGTGAAGAAACTGATAAATTCAGATAAAGATTTTGATGCTCATTTATACCTTATGTCTATGCCGGTTCCTAAGACAGCCCGATTATTCAATGTTTACAGTTTGCTGGGTAAAATCAACAGGTTCAATGCAAATAAAATTGTTGATTCATTGCCTGCTCTTCTCTCAGGCCTTAAACTCTGGACAGATATTGACCTTATGAATGCAGAGCAGTTATCGTATGTTCTGAAAAATGCCGGCAGGGATGAAAACTTTGTACTTGTAAGACCGGAAAAGTTGAAGTCCACTTATAGTATTTTAGACAGAGAAATACAGACCTATAAGGAACAATTATCATAATCTTTTTTACCTTACCGCCTATTTTTTGTTAAATTCTTCTCTGTTTGCATTAACAAGCGGTTTACCAGTATTCTAACTTATTAACCACTATATAATAGAAAATTTTAAAAACACATAGTGCTCTTTCTTCTATATGAGCTTCGATAACGCTGAGTGGGAGAATTATAAAAGTAACTTAAGGAATGAACTTTATAATAAGGAGAAGAGCAACAATAAGCCCTATGGTTTAGAGCTCTTAATTTTGTCCTACGGTAATCTTACAAAAAATTTTATTAGAGACATGCCTTCCCTTTCTTCATATTTTGTGGATAGTGCCCCGCCTATTCCGCTTAGAAGGGTAACACTTCTTTGTTCTAATCCTCCAAAAAATCTTTTCGAGTTGAAAAGCGGTCTGGGAGCATTTAGAGTTAACATCTCTTCTCAGAGTTATTTGTCGGGCTCGAAGCGGGTTAATGAACCTGTTAGAGATTATTCTATGATTAAGAGTTATTTTAATCATGATGTTATATTCATAACATCGGGTAGGGATCCTGCAGGCGAAACAGACAGGAACAAATTAATTGACAGTAATAATCCTATTATTCATAACATTGCTCAGTATGTTAAGGGTTATAAGGGTTTGGTAGTACTTACAACAAATCCTGTTGATACATTATCCCAGATTCTTATGACAGAAGCAGGGCTCCTGCCGGAGCAGGTAATAGGACTTCAACCAGAGGGTTTTAGATTAAGAGAAATTGTCGCTGATAAATTATCTTTTAACCTGAATAAACTTCGGATGTTTACTTCAGGAATTCACGGTAAAGATAATTTTATCTTGGAATCATCATTGGCAGAGATAGAAGATACTGGTCCCGTTATAACACATTATACAACAGGTAAGGTAAAGGAGATACTTAAAAATGCAAAGGCCTGGCCAGTGCTGTTAAGAGAAAATGGTGAAAGTGCGGATAACAGTGCAGCAGAGGCCCTCATTGAGTATCTCAGCGCGATTCTTACTCCTGGTTATGATGGAAAATCATCTGATAAAGTCATTTGTGCTTCATCTCATTTTTCATTGGACGAGATATTAAACATAATAGATAAAGATGTTGTTTCTGAAGAAGAGACATCTTCGCTTGAGAAAGCTCTTCCAAATAAAGGGCTTTATATTGGATGGCCCCTCCGCTTTTTTGCTGTTCGTAACGGTTCCAGAAAAGCAGGTGTTTCTGAACCTAAGATTCTTATAAGAACGAGAAAGCTTGAGCCGGATGAAATCTCACTGGATGAGACAAATAAGTTGAGTAGGAAGGACATAAAGAATTTTTATACATCGGTTAAGGAACAGATTGAATCACTTAATCTGGCTGATTCTCTTATAAAAGGAGAAAATTACATGAAGAGAGGCACTGCTGTTTCACCTGCTAAAAGGCCTAATTTAGAAATTCTCAATGAAGTCATTTCTAAACAGCAATTACCTAAAGAGACATATAATTTACACCGGATAGGTATTGCCTTTCCACGGTATGCATCTATCTTTGAAGTAAATACAGAAAGTCCGGATTATTCCAGAATTATTATGCAGGTTAATTTGCCGGCCCGCACTGTTGTTTCGAATGAAGGGGATATCTATATCGGTTCGGCACATAAGATTATTATGATTAAGGATTTTTTAAATTCATTCAGTATGAGTGATATTTCGCAGAAATACTTTAAACTTCCTGTTCTATCTAATGATAATCACCTGAATGGATCAGGCAGGGCTAAAGGATTCAACTCGATTGCTGTTTATAAAACGAAGAGGTTCCTTCAGCGCGATATTAAGGAACTTTTTGCTTCCCATAGTGATTTTGGTCTGTTATCCTGGAATATGAGTAATAATAAGAATACTGTTTATAATCTGGAAACAATGGTTAATGAAGGGTCAGTAAATAAAGTTAATCCTGGAGATTTGCTTTCTTACTTTGAGAGTTTGAGACATACAAGAACAAGAGGAGCAGCACTTATCGGAGAGAATTCACAGGACTTAATATTTAGCCATAATAATTACATAATTATTTTGAACCCGGCAAGTGAGCGTGTAAAATATATTAAAGAAATGCCAGAGAGGATTTTATCTTTAAAGGCGGTTAACAATACTGCTTTCTTTATAGAGGAGGGATGTCCTTCTGATGGGAATTGCTCTTATCTCTACTCTGTGAGAGACGACGGCAATTATCTTGTGAAAAAGTTAAGTGAAGTACAAATAGAAAGGATAAATCCAAGTTTAAAGGGGCTTAAATTCAGGTCTTTTTATCCGTACTTTGATGGCATAGAATATCATATTGCCTTAACTTTCCGCAGACCTGACAGCAGGAGTAATCAAGGACAATACGAAACTGCTCTTAATACTTTCTTGCTTGTTGACTTGGATAAAGAACTTAACCCTAAAGAGATTAAACCATTTGAAGTGCCTGATGTTTATAGAGTGAGGAGAGTTTTGATTTTGGATAAGGATAATCTGTTATTGGAAGAGAAAATCGGGCGGTCTTCGGTTGATCATAACCTCTCTCTTTATAATACGAAAACAGGTGAGAGAAAGGCAATCTTTTCATGGTTTTCTAATATTTTGGATATTACTCCTTTTTAGCCAGGTCCCACAGTAAGTAGAAGTATTTCTTATAGGCCTCTGCTATATCCTTGTTTACTATTCTCACACTCCAAACATGTTTTTCCCAGAGTGAAAGAACAACTTCTTTTCCGCAGATGTTCGTTGAGACCTTACTGTCCAGTTTTGTCGGTAACCACCTTGCCTTTGTAAAGGTCATGCTATTCAGGAATTTAATCCTGTCCTGTGCATTGTGATTGTAAATATGAAGCATCTTTATTTTGCGGGCAATTCTTTTCTTGTGAAATTTAGTGATATAAGTTTTGAGTATTTTTGGAGCTGTTTTTGGTATTCCATAAACAAGAATGGGCTCTTTGTATTCTAAAAAATTATAAAGCAACTCCATAAATGCTTTTGTTCCGTTATAAATTTGGGCTTTGTTCTCATCTGAGAATTCTTTTAGAACATTTAACCTTGGAATCAGTCCTTCTGCTGCCGCTCTCTTCTTCTCCACTAATCTCAAAAGGATTTTTGGATTAACACCTTCAAAGAATCTCTTCTTGTTCTTTTCTATTGATGAAACAAGCCCTTTATCTGTTAATCTGTTGAGTGCATTGTAGACATTGCTCCTGTATATACCGCTTTCCTGAGATATATCCCATATTGTCGAGCTCCCCCTCTTCATAAGAATCAGGTAAATCTTTGATTCGGTTTCAGACAGTCCTAACTCTTTGAGTGCCCTTATCTCGCTTTGAAATTCGTCGAAATCTATCTTCATACAAATGTATAGAGAATTCTTATTTATAAATCTTTTTATATTTACTACTTTAAAATAATTAAAATTGTAAAAGAAGGACAGGGATATAATTCAATTATAACTCCCTAACTTTCTATTATTTTATTGTGA
>CAYLQB010000019.1:0-15855 GCA_964385745.1 uncultured Methanosarcinales archaeon | reverse complement strand
ATGAAATGTCCATTCTGCCATTACAAGGAAACACAGGTCCTTGATTCAAGAGTTATAGATGATGGTTATACAGTCAGACGGAGGAGGGAATGTCCAAGATGCAAGAGGAGATTCACAACATACGAGAAGATAGAATCAACTATGACTGTGATAAAAAGAGATGGTCGCAAGGAAAACTTTGATAGGGAGAAAGTAAGAAAAGGGATTCTTAAAGCGTGTGATAAAACAAGTATAGGTGCTGAAGAAGTAAATAAAATCTGCAATTCGATAGAATTAACTCTCAGAGCAAAGGGAGGAGAGATTAAAAGCAGTGAGATAGGGAACATGATAATGAGAAAGCTGAAAAAACTCGATAAGATTGCTTATGTAAGATTTGCCTCTGTATACAAAAAGTTCAAAGATGTTGAGGACTTTGAAAGGGAGATTAATAAATTGAAGAAAAAGTAGTTTATAAAAATTTCATCATTTTAATAAACGCAGGACCTAACAAACTTATTAAAAGAATAATTAAAGTCAAAATACTGATATTCTTCCATATGTTGATGCCTTTATTTTTTCCATAGCTTCTCACAAGTGCTGTCTTAAGCATTCTTCCACCGTCAACAATACCCAAAGGAAGGAGGTTAAATATTCCAATACCCAAGCTTAAGACCCCCAGGAATTTTAGCAACTGGATAAACCAGTCAATGATTCTAAACGCGAGTTTATGATTCGGCTTTGCCCTGACCTCATCGTTAATACCTACAACTCCAATATATCCCTTGTTTGGATTCTCCGGGCTGGCGGTTGTAATGAGAGAGAAGGTTCTGTTGTCAGCACTCTTAAAAACCAAACTTTGATTTGGTTTTGTACAGAACATAAACTCAACAAACTCATTTGAATTCTTTATACTTTGATTGTTAATTTGATTAATTATAATGCCTGGTTTTAAACTTGCATTGTATGCGGGCATTCCTGTTTGAATCTGAGAGAACGAAATTCCGTTTGGCTGGCTTACAGAACCAAACATTGGAATAAGCATATACACTAAGAGCAGCACGGTCAATCCTGCAAGCAGCATATTTGAGAAAGGACCAGCTGCAAAGACAGAGTATTGCGTTGTATCATCTGCTTTGTTAAGCTGTTTCTCACTCGGCTCGACGAATGCACCGATTATTGGTCCGAAGAAGACAATACCCGAACTCTTAACTTTTATACCATTCGCCCTTGCGACAATACCGTGAGAAAATTCATGAACAGCAGCAATGATAAATATTGTAATTACCCAAAATGAGAAGTTTAACACACCAACTCCAGGGATGCTAGTTCCTGGCAGAACTAAAGAAACCGCCTGTTGTGTTGTTGGTTTGATAAATAAAGAGATTGAGTTTTTAATAAGTATCCATAAGATAAATATCATTCCTGCAAAACCAAATCCAATTCCACAGTAACCAAGAACTTTAACAAGATTTTTGTGTTTCTTACTCAGATAATCCATCCATCTTATGCCCAATTTTGTTTTGTAGAGCAGGATGAACTTTGATTCTACAATTATCTTTTTTCTAAATATAAACAGAACAATTGACAGGATTAAGTAAAAGAGTATAATTACATAATTCTTTAATAAGAATGCATAAAGGGTATAGCTCATCATGAACATCCTACTTTTTCTTTATAGGTCTTAATGCCCTGCTGCCACATTTTCTGCATCTAACCTTCCCAGCGATAACCTTAAGAGTAGGAGCCCTGATTTTTGTATTACATCTCCTGCATACAAACACATTCTTAAACAATCTCTCTTCTGCTTCTGGAATTTTAGCCATAAAAATCACCCAACCTTAGTTTTCCTTTACCTGTTTCATAACTTTTTTATCCAAAATCTCCCAGTACAAAACATTTACACCGGGAACGACACTATCCTTCAACTCATCAGGTATCTCTAAGTCAAATGTCTCGTAACTCTGCGTGTCCATAACATTTGCTATATTATCATGAACTAAAAGGACCTGAGCTGATTTCTTCTCTATGATAGGGACCTCAACATTCTCATGACCAGGAGTTAAAAAGGATCTCTTCCTTCCATCAATCAAGCCGACAGCATCAATTCTTACCTTGGCATGTCCGTGCTTTCCAGGTCTTGAAATCTGCAAACTAACAACCTTAGTTGCCACACCATCTATAATTAAGTAACTACCTACTTTTATTGAGGTAGCAGGAACAATCTTCTTATCACCCATATTAACACCTTTTAATATTGATAGTTATGTTAGGATGCAGTCATTTAAGTATCTTACTGCTAAATAAACATAATGCTGCTCAATTAAAAAGGTTTAAGAGAATCGTTTTTAAAACTTTCTATTTCTCATTTTCTTTCTGACAAATTCTTCAAGCTCTTCATCAACGATTTCATAATTCTTGAACTTTTTCTCATCAGACCTGAATCTATAAGTATGAAATCTTTTGAGCAGAGAACCAGAAAATTTCAATTTTTTATGGAGGAGCTCATGATACATGAGCAAGTCAAGCAGTTCATTAGGAGCGTCCTTGAATATAGAACTTACAGTTACGGTATCGTTATGAAAATTATAGCTTGCAAGTTTTACAAATGCGGGTCTTCCAAACCGAAGATTCGGTTTGTCCATAGAACCATTGAAATATGTTTTGTTGACTCTGATGAATGATTCTTCAAGAATTGGGTCAAATTTTTTCTTCTTTACAGATAAGTAAAGGCCTTTAACAAAGTTATTGTAGACCTCCAAACTTGTTGTCTTCCTTGCCTTTAATTTTTTGCTCCTCCTGAACAGTTTGATGAGCAAACTCTGAAAAAGACCTATCTTAATCATAGGAGAGATATTCAGCCATCTTTTACTGAGTTTAAAAGTAATTGTTTTGAAACTCTTGATAACATAGGCATTGTATTCTTTTAAATGCCCATATTCAACTTTAAATGTATAGGAGGGCTCCTTGTCAAACAAGTCCCTAAATGCTTTGACGCATAATTCTTCATTCATAATACAGGCAAATAAGGAATTGATTAAAAAACTTTTTATAATGGCAGATAAAATAATAATCTATGGATAAAAAAAGTGAGACGAGAGCAAGAGGAAGACCTTTAAATTCAGAAATAAGAAATAACATAATAGATATGCTCTTTATTGTAAAGCAGGGTTATGGTTATGAAATAGCAAAACTCTACAATCAAATATTCCCAAAGGTCACTCAGAGAGCCATTTATTACAATTTAAAGAAAGGAGAATCAACAAACGAGTTTAAGGTAATAAAAATAAGGGAAACAAAGGGTAATTACAGCTGGGGTTCAAAAGCAGATAGAAAATACTATGTTCTTGGAGAGAATGCGAGACCTAACCCGAATAAGGAGTTAATAAAGAAGATAAAGAGGTTCAAAAAGCTTTAATAATAGCTTATTCTTACTTTAATTATGATAAATGTTGTTTTAATGAGTGTTGAGAGTCCTGACAACTTAGGTGCTGTCGCTAGGGTTATGAAGAATTTTGGTTTTAAGAAGTTAATTCTTGTATCTCCGAAGGCAGGGCCAAAGGATATAAAGGCGAGAATAGTCAGCAGACACGCAGAGGATATACTGAAAAAAGCTGTTGTACTTAAAAAATTTCCATTCTTAAAATTTGATTATATCATAGGAACAACAGCCAGGATAGGAACTGATTATAATATTATAAGAACTCCATTGAGCCCTGATGAAGCAGTTGAAAAGATTCTTAGAGTGAAAGGCAGGAAAACTGCCATTGTCTTTGGTCCTGAAAGTTCTGGCCTTGATAACAATTTTCTAAGTAAGTGTGATTTTGTAATAAAAATACCTGCATCAAAGTATGACACACTAAATTTATCCCACGCCGTAGCCATAATCCTTTATGAGTTATTTAAAGCAGAAAATAAAGGTGAGCAGAAATTTGAAAAAATAGAGCCAATTTCCTCAATTGACAAGAATGTGCTTGAGAAAAAGTTTTTGAGAATAGCAAAGAACTTATTTGATGATAACAAACTGAAAGTGCAGGTAAGAGTATGGAAGAGATTGCTCGGAAAAGCAACACTGTCCAAGAGAGAGGCCTTTGCACTTCTTGGTTTTTTGAGCAGAGTAGAGTACAAACTAAAAAACAAAAGAAATTTAAATAAACACAAGAAGACAAAGTAATCAGTGGGCCGGTAGTTAAATCTGGTATAACGCTGCCTTCGCGAGGCAGAGGCTCCGGGTTCAAAACAGCTTTTTCCCTGACGGCAAAAACCTGGGAAAAATGCGGAACTCTTCCCGTTGGGCGAGTTCCTAATTTGCCTTCGGCAAAGAGAAAAGAGATAAAGCAAAAAAAGCTTTTTCCCTGACGGCAAAAACCTGGGAAAAATGCGGTTTGCTTATCTTCGAGCGCAAACCTAATTTTACCTCCGGTAAAAGAGTAAGTATTGTTGTGTTTTGAGCTTTTTGTTGTACATAGAAAAGCAATAAAATCAGAAAGCTGATGAAAGTCCCGGCCGGTCCATTATTTTATTATTTAATTTTATCAGAACTCATTGCGAAGCTCTCAACCTCTTCAATAATGTTCATGCAATGATCAGAAACCCTTTCTAAATTATTAAGAATATCATTATAAATAGAACCAGCGAGTATATTGCAGACGCCAGTTCTCAATCTATCAACATGAGCTACACTTGCCTTTTTTACAAGGAGGTCAACCTGTTTCTCATGTTCAATCATTAGTTTGGCTGTTTTTTTATCATATTTTTCAATGAGAGAAATAGCATTCTTAACATTGTATCTTACTAAATCATAAATCTCATTTAGTTCAGCAATAGCATACTTAGAGAACCTGATGTTCTGTTCATTAATCTCTCTTCCTATTTCAGAGAGATTTACAGCATGGTCTCCTATTCTTTCAATATCATTAACCATAGCCAGATAAGAAGAGACCTGCTTTGCACTGTTATTAGAAAGTTCTGATTTTGACACATCGGTTAAAAAAACACCAATCTCCTTCTGCAAATTGTCAACAACCAACTCAGTATTTTCAATAAACCTGACATTTCTAATCTCTTTATTTAAGATAATCTTCATGGCCTTGTTCATCATTCTCATTGCCAGTTCCCCTTGTCTTTGAATTTCTTTTGAGGCAAGCTTTATACTAATTAAGGGGTTATCTATGAATTTCTTGCTTAAAAACTTTGGACCAAATTTAACCACTTCTTCTTTTCCAGGGGCAAGTTTCATAATGAACCTATGAAATTGTTTGATAATAATAAGGAAAATAATCGTGTTTGTCACATTAAATATTGTGTGCATAAATGCAATCTGCTTCCCAACATCCCTAACAAACAAAGGGATCATTCCAGATAAGGGACCGATAAGTGGCAGGAACAATAAAACACCAATAACATTAAACATGAGATGAGCCAATGCACTTCTCCTGGCATTTATTGAGGTGCCTATTGAAGCAACCAGAGAAGTTACAGTGGTTCCAATATTTGCTCCGAGGATAATGGGAATGGCAACAGGCAGATTAATTAATCCTTTAATGCCTAATATGACAACAATACTGGTTGTAACACTACTTGACTGAACAATAGCTGTAAACAATGCACCAATTAAAACACCCCATAAAGGATTCTTAAGGTTTAAAATTAGATGCACAAAATAAGGATTGTCTCTTAGAGGGCCAAGAGCAGTTTCCATCAAACCAAGGCCATAAAACAGAAGTCCAAAATAGAATATAATCTCACCAACACCCTTCTTTTTTCCTTTGCCTAAAAACCACATGAAAAATCCAAGAATGAGAAAGTAAATAGCGTACTTCGTCAGGTTGAAAGCCACCAGCTGGGCAGTTATTGTTGTTCCAATGTTCGCACCAAAGATTATGCCCAGTGAATCATAAAAAGTGAATATGCCTGCATTCACCAATCCAACGACCAAAACAGTTGTGGCACTACTACTCTGTATAATAGATGTGACACCAGTCCCTACAAGAACTCCCTTCCAGGGCCTGTTAACAGAGTATTCTATCCATCTCCTTAACCTGGCACTGAATGATCTCTGAACACTGGAACTAAGCATCAATAACCCATAAATAAAGAATACGAAGCCGACAGTTAAATTAGCAAGGACTACAATCGGACTTATGATAAAAAACCACCCCAAAACAATTTATAAACTGAGAGTTTAAAAATCTTTCTTTAAGTGTCTGTTAAGTTATTACTGGCTGATTATTTTTCAATAAATTCCCACTAATCATTTTCTTTCACTTACAAAACATATTTTTATAAATTGAACAATCTTAACTTAAAGTGCTGAATAATAGGGGTAAGGAAATGTTTAAGGCATGGAATCATGGTAAGGATATTGAAAGAATAAAAAGGTTGATAAAAGGTAATGAGCAATGGAGAATTAAGAACTCGTTCAGGAAGTTTAAGCAGGAGGACTTAAACGAGTTAATAAGTATTGCACATTCGCAATTAAAAGCAGTTGATTTATTTGAGAAAGGAAACCGGCTTATGTTGAACCAGGAGGATTTAAGATTTACAACTCCTGAAATAATAGGTAATTACAGGGCAGACAGAATCTTAAGACAACTCGGAAAAGTAAAGATTGCTGATTTGTGCTCTGGAATTGGTTCACAAACAATAAGCTTTGCTCAGAAATTAAAACATGTTCTGTCAGTAGAGATTGATGAGAGAAAGATTAATTATGCATTTAAAAATATAAAGACCTATGACATCAGGAATACGACTCTGGTTAAAGGAGACATATTTTCTAAAGAAATAATTGATAAAGTGAGTTCTTTCAGGCCAAAAGTAATATTTGTCGATCCGCAGCGAAAAGAGAAAGGAGAAAGAAAAGAAGAGGAAGATTTAATTAAAAAAATTGTTGAACTCTACTCAAAGATAACTCCCAACCTTGCAATAGAAGTTCCTCCTTTCTTAGATATAAGAGAGTTAAGAGAAGAATTAAAAGATAACAAACTTGATTTTAATTTTGAAGCGGAATATTTGAGTGTTGATTTTAAACTTAGGAGATTAACCCTTTATTTTTCAGAATTAAGAGAATATGATTTTAGAATCGTCACACTTCCAGAAATGAAATTTCTCGGGTTAAATACAAAATCTTTTGATGATGATTCTAAATTAAAAGAAACAAATGAAATCTCTACCTATTTAATAGAGCCGAATCCTGCATTGACCCGCGCATCCATCATACATGAATTTACTCCAAAATTGAAGGTGCTGGATAAAGGACATAACACAATATTAACCTCACATCACTTACTTGATGATGAAAGAGAGAAGGACTTTTTTCAGCAATATAAGGTTCTATTTTATAAGGAGAGTGAAGGTTATTATGATGATGAAATAATCAACAAGCTGAATGAGTTCAAGGCAAAGTATGTTGTGATAAAACAAAGTATTCAGCCACAGGAATATTGGCAGGTCAGAAGGTATTATGAGAATAAACTTGTCGGGGCAGAGAATAAAATCCTGTATTTGTTCTACTTAAAAAATAATATTATAATAGCAGAATTAGTACAATAATTAATAAAGATTCAGGATAGGACCTCTTAATTAAACATCTCCTTAATGACTTCATCAGCACTCTTCTTCTCAAAAATAATCTTTTTAAGAGCAAGTAACATTTTTAATGGTTCATTGTCCTGCCAGACATTTCTACCAACAGTTACACCGCCAGCACCTGCTTTTAAGACATCCTCAACATTTCTAAGAAATAAGGCCCGGTCAATATCATAACCACCTGCAACAACCACTCTTGTTCTTCCTGAATTATGAGTAACCCATTTGAAGCCCTCGAAATCACCATTGTATTTTAACTTTACAATATCTGCTCCGAGTTCTAGTGCAATTCTGGCTGCATAAGCTATGTTATCTGTTGAGTCCTCATCTATGCTTCCCTCCTTATTCCTTGGATAACTCCAGACAAGAACTGGAAGTCCTGCATTATGAGATTTTTCAATAATCTTTGACAGTTCATTGAACATGAAACCCTCATAATAACTTCCTGGATAAATTGTGAAGCCAACACCTACAGGATTAAGTTTTAAAGCCCTCTCAACACTGCAGACCTGTCTTGACAATGCTTCTTTTGTTAAAGAAGTTTTTCCATTCAGTTTTACTATTAGGGGAATGTTGTAAGAAGAGGAATATTTTTCTGCCACACCTATCTGTGTAATCAACGCATTAATCTTCGCTTTCTCAGCAATTCCAAATATAAATTCAGGTCTTGAATTCACTAAATTAAAGTCCTTGCTGGGTCCATGCTCCAGGCCGTGGTCATAAGCAAGCATTAAAGTTCTATCATTTGTGAAGATTTTATTGAGGTTCTTGTTAAGAGGCGAGTTTCCCCTTGCAAGTATTAAGTTCTTAGTTACAGATGGTTGTTTAACAACAGGATTAGATAAGTCCAGATTTCTGTTTTGAGAAGATTTCTTTGGTTTTATTTTTTCTAATATTCCTCTTAAGAATGACAAAATTATCACCTCTTAATTTTTATTTATAATCTTATGAAACACTTCCTATGTGAGTATATTTGTTTGTTAAAATCGAGTTGAGTGATTTAATGTCAATCACTAAATTTCTTATCCTTCTCTAATGATGCATTAATCTCGTAACAACTTCTGAAATTAAAAACATAATAATAATTAAAAACAAAGTGACAATAAAGAGTTCTTTGTGGAATCTGAACTTTTCTTCTGTATCTAACTGGCTCTCTTTCTCTTCTATTGGCCTGTTTTTGAGTGTATGATGATCTTCCTTCGCTCTGTTGATAATTCTCCTGTCATAGATCATTATTCAAGACCCCTAAATCATTGTTATCAATTATTATTTAACACTTTCTCTTCCTTGCTTATTCTTAATCTGGTTTTGATAACTGTGTCAGGGTTTAAGCTTATACTGTCAATACCCTGGTCAACGAGGAATGCAGCGAAGTCAGGAAAATCACTCGGTGCCTGTCCACATATGCCAATCTTGCGCTTATACTCTTTTGCTGTTTTTATAACACTTGAAATCATCCTTTTAACTGCGTCATTTCTCTCATCATAAATGCTGCTTACGAGCTCAGAATCTCTGTCAAGTCCAAGAGTTAGTTGAGTTAAATCATTACTTCCAATACTGAAGCCATCGAATATTCCAGAGAATTGGTCAGCGAGGATAACATTGCTTGGAATCTCGCACATGACATAAACCTGCAGCCCATTTTCTCCTCTTCTCAAGCCGTTCTTCTCCATCTCTGCCAGAACTTTCTTTCCTTCATCAACTGTTCTGCAGAAAGGAATCATTGTCTTCACATTTATCAAACCGAATTCATTTCTTACTTTTAGAATTGCCCTGCATTCAAGTGCAAAGGCATCTCTGTAGTTTGGAGAGTAATATCTTGATGCACCTCTCCAACCAAGCATAGGATTATCTTCCTTTGGCTCAAACAAATCCCCTCCGAGAAGACCGGCGTATTCATTTGTTTTAAAGTCAGAAAATCTTACAATAACCGGTTTGGGATAGAATGCTGCTCCAATTATGGCAATACCCTCTGCAAGTTTATCAACGAAGAACTGTTTCTTGTCAGGATAACCTTCTGTTAATTTATCAATCTCCTGTTTAATTTTCTCATCCTTCAACTCGTTGAAATGTATTAATGCGTTTGGATGAACCTTTATGTATGAATTAATAATAAATTCTTCCCTCGCTAAGCCAACACCATCATTTGGTATGAATGAAAACTTAAATGCTTCATCAGGATTTCCAACATTCATCATTATCTTTGTTTTGGTTTGGGGAACAGAATCCAGGTTAATCTTCTCAACTTTATAATCCAATAAACCCTCATAGACCTTTCCAACTTCGCCTTCTGCACAACTTACCGTTACTTCAGAGTCCTGTTTTAATACCTCTGTGGCGTTCTTTGTTCCAACAACACAGGGCACACCTAATTCTCTGCTAACGATTGCTGCGTGGCATGTTCTTCCGCCCTTGTTTGTTACAATTGCAGATGCAATCTTCATAATCGGCTCCCAGTCAGGATCAGTCATTTCAGTTACTAAAACATCACCTGGTTTAAATTCATCAATATGATGGACATCTTTGATGATGTCAACCTTTCCTTTGCCAATTTTATCGCCGACACTCAAGCCATCAATCAGGACTTTGCTGTTTTCCTTTGATGTCTTGTCAATAACATACTTTTCAATAATATTCATGTTCTTCTGTGACATAACTGTTTCAGGTCTTGCTTGAACAATGAAGAGTTTATTGCTTACTCCATCCTTTGCCCATTCCATATCCATAGGAGTATACTTATTGTGCTTCTGTGAGTAATAATCCTCAATTATGCAAGCCCAGTTTGCCAGTTCGAGAATTTCATTATCATTTAAGGCAAACTTCTTTTTGTCCTCAACAGAAACTGGAACATTCTTTGTTGTTTTGTTCCCCTCATTGGCATAAATCATTTTCATATCTTTATTGCCCAATCTCTTGGATATCACAGGCCTGAATCCCTTCTTAAGAGTCGGTTTGAAAACATAATACTGGTCAGGATTAACAGCTCCTGAAACGATATTCTCACCCAAACCATAAGAAGCATTTATGAGAACAACATCTTTAAAGCCCGTCTCTGTATCAATACTGAACATAACTCCTGAGCATGCCTTGTCAGAACGGATCATCTTTTGTACGCCAACACTCAATGCAATCTTGAAATGGTCAAATCCCTTATCTGCTCTGTAAGAAATAGCTCTGTTTGTAAATAAAGAAGCGATACAATATTTTACATACATAAGTAATTCTTCATTGCCCCTTACATTCAGATAAGTTTCCTGCTGTCCTGCAAAACTTGCATCAGGAAGGTCTTCTGCAGTTGCTGAACTTCGAACAGCGACATCTGGATTAGTACCATACTGCAGTCCAAGATGGTAGTAACCTTCTTTTATAGCGTCACTTAATTCTTTGGGCATAGGAGCATTTCTTATCAAATATCTAATTTTATGGCCAACATCCTGCAATTGTTTAATATCTTTTACATTTAAGTTTGCCAACATAGAAGCAATCTTATCCTTAAGATTTGCTTTCTCAAGAAAATAGTAATAAGCCCTTGCAGTTATTGCAAAGCCGTTAGGAACCCTGACACCTTTTTGAGTTAGGTTTCTGTACATTTCTCCGAGGGAAGCATTCTTTCCACCAACTAATTTAACATCCTCAATGCCAATCTGGTCAAACCAGAGAATAAAAGCGTCATTCTTGTTCATAAAACACCTCTTTTTGTAGATTAAGGTTATTCTTTATTTATAAAAGTTTTTATTAACTCAATAATAAAAGAATCAGTCAATAAATCTCTTTGATTTCTTTATTTTTACCCTTCTTCTTTTTGAGGCATTTAGTAAGTCCCTCTCTTTAAGTAGAATCTCCTGGGCTCCCATATGTTTAACAACGCTTGAAGAATTAATCATGGCAAGCTGTAATCTCTTAGTTATATTATAACCCTTTATAGTAGAATAAACAAAGGTTGATGAGAAAGCATCGCCTGCCCCTGTTGTTTCCAAAACCTTTACCTTTAATATGTTTGCCCTGTAAAAGTCAGAACCATCGTAGCAGAAAGCTCCATTCTTACCGTCAGTTATTACAACAACATCCTTAACATATTCTTTTAGTTTTAAAAGCATTTCCTCAACATTAGGTTCTTCTGTTATATAGCCCGCCTCTTCTTTGTTAAGGACCAGAACATTCAGATTTGTTATAATCTTCTTTAACTTTCTGAAGCCGAGTTTTGCTAAGTAAGTGCTTGGATTAAATGCGAGTTTAATATTGTGCTTTACAGCAAAATCAACCAGCTCATTTATGCTGTTTAATCCGTGCTCTGTAAATGAGGAAATATAAAACCATTTTGTTTTTAACTTGTTTTTGTTGACCCTTTTGAAATCAAAGAAATCATTTGAGCCCCTAAAAGATAATATTGTTCTGTCCTCATCAATACTGTCAAGCACGATAGAGAAGCCACTTGGTTTGTCTGTCCTGTATCCTAAAAAATTTATTTTTTCCGACTTTATTCTTTTGAGTATGAGTGAAGAGTTATTATCTCTGCCGAGACAGCATAAGAAACCGGTCTTTAAGTTTAGCCGCGATAAAGAGACAGCTGTGTTAAAGCCGCCACCACCAAATCTTCTCTCTATTGATTTTATGAGAATCTTTGAACCAACAGGATAAGCGAGCAAGTCCTCCTTTAGAGAACCGTTGCTTATAGTTATTAATTCAGAACTTGTGTTAACAAACAAATCAACAGTTGCACCACCGACGCTTATAATATCAAACATATCTTACAATAAAAAAAGCTATTATTTAAAATTTGTTATATGAAACACAAACAATAAAAAAGAGAAAGCGATATTTTAATCTATGCTAAGGAAGATGCTTAAACTCAGTTTAATTGTAATTACTGTTCTTTTAGTTATCTTACTCAATTTTGAGATAACTTTTTGGACTACAAAACCAAGCAGTTCAAGAGAATACTCTTCTGTTCCAAATGCATATGTCTATTACAAAAATGTTTTTGACTTTCTGAAGAACAATCAGAAATTATCATCTGACTTTCCAATAAAGCAAAAAGAACATTTTTATGATGTTAGGAACCTCCTTTGTGAAGTAAAATGGATAATATTGATTTTGTTGACGCTGGAACTTGTTTTTCTTTTAGTATTGTTATACAAGGATAAAAATAATTTTTTTAATGATATTTCTTTTGTGTTAAGCAAATCTTTTTTCTCTGCTATTTTGGTAATTGTATTATTTTTGATTGCGCTTGTTAACTTTGACAGGGCTTTTTTGCTGTTCCACAAACTTCTCTTTCCGCAAGGCAACTATTTCTTCGACGAGAATTCATTGATAATAAGGTTGTTTCCAGAGATTTTCTTTGTAAACTTCTTTGAAAGGTATTTGAGAAATCTTTTTTTATTTTCATCAATTTTATTCTTGATTAAATTTTTTTGTTGCAAAAAACAAAAGATATTTAAAGCAGAATAATTTATAAATTAATCATAAAATATC
The DNA here is from genome assembly GCA_964385745.1 of uncultured Methanosarcinales archaeon. Taxonomy (GTDB): domain Archaea; phylum Nanobdellota; class Nanobdellia; order Woesearchaeales; family WAPY01; genus CAYLQB01. The sequence goes on along the minus strand of CAYLQB010000019.1, from coordinate 2,817 downwards.
AAGAGGGTTAAAATGGCAGCTAAAAAGAAAAAGAAGAAAACAAAAAAGAAAACAACCAAAAAGAAATCAACTAAGAAAAAGGCAAAAAAGAAGAAGACAACCAAGAAGAAGACAAAGAAAAAGAAGAGAAGATAAATTCTGAGCGTTTATTTTTCTTTTTTATTTTTTTAATTAACATCATACTTGCTGTTGTTCTTAACATACCAGGATATTGTTCTCTTAATTCCTTCTTTAAAACTTGTTTTTGACTTCCAACCAGACCTGTTAATCTTTGAGGAATTTACAGAGTATCTAATATCATGTCCTGCTCTGTCCGTGACAAATTTGATTAAGTTCTCATCCTTATCCATCAATCTAAGTATTAATTTTACAACTTTGATATTTTGCATTCTCAAACCAGAACCAATGTTGAATATTCCTTCCTGTAATCTCTTTTTTATGATTAGAGAAACAGCTTCGCACAAGTCATCAATAAATAACCACTCCCTGATCTGAGAACCATCACCATAAACAGGTATCTTCTTGTTATTCAATGCACTTAGAATTGTTTTTGGAATAAACTTTTCAGGATATTGCCAGGGACCGTAAGCATTTGTCGGTCGGAGTATGATTGCTTTTATATTGTAAGTTTTTATGTAAGACCTTATTAAGGCCTCCTCAGAGACCTTTGTGGCTGAATAGGGATTTCCCGGATGAAAGTTATGTGATTCTGATGCACTGCCTCTCTTAATTTCACCATAGACCTCATCAGTGCTGAAATGGATAAGTGTTTTTTTGAACTTTCTTATTGATTCAAGAACAGAGTAAGTTCCAAGAACATTGTCTGTTAAAAAGTCCCCTGGTCTTTTAATTGAATTGTCAACATGGCTTGAAGCCGCAAGATGGATAACTAAATCACTCTTTTCAACCAAATTATTTAGTATTCTCCTGCTGTTGACATTTGCCTTCACAAATTTGAAGTGTTTTGACTTCATAATCTCAAGGGCATCTTTGTTGCTGCAGTAACTTATCTTGTCAACTCCTATGATGTCATAGCCCTCTTTTAGTAAGTGAAGAGATAGATTTGTCCCGATAAATCCTAAATTTCCTGTTATCAGAATCTTCATATTAGATGAGAAAATCAATTTGCTTAAATATTTAATCATTTTGAATCGAAAAATATAAAAGAGGGTTGTTACGATTTGCTATGATGGTAACTGAAAAAGAAATAACTGAAAAGCTGAAAGATGTTGTTGATCCTGAAATAGGAATGAACATTATTGATATGAAACTTCTGAAAGAGATTAAGATTGATAAGGATATTGTCCATATAAAGATGACTTTGACTTCACCTTTTTGTCCATTGGCAGGTCTGATAGTTGAAGATGTTAAACAGAAAATAGCTTCAATAAAGGGAGTTAAGAAAGTTGATGTTGAAGTTGTATTCTAAAATTTGTAATTTGCTTTCTTTAAGCCATCTAAAATATTTGATGTTGAGACACCAAGCTTTTTAATCTTTGAGTTATCCAATGAAGAGTCATGCGGTCTTCTCGCTTTAAAATCAAGTTGAGATGAAGGAACTGGTTTTATTAAATCAGTGTTTAACTTGAAAAATTTAGCTATCTTTATAGCAAAATCAAATCTTGATAGTTTCTCAGAGCCAGAACAATTGAATTTCCCTCTGACATTCTTATCAATAATTTTTTTTATTGCATAAGCGACATCATCAATAAGTGCAGGTTTTGTTATTAAATCAATTGCGATATTTACTTTTTTATTACTCTTTAAATTGTTGACTACAAAACTTACGAAATGGGACTTGTCTGTCTTGTCGTTGAATCCATATAACAAAGAAGTTCTTAATATTACATTATAAGGTGACTTTAGTGTTATATCCTCAGCAGCGAGTTTCGTAAGTCCATAATAATTAATTGGATCCCGCTCATCATCTTCTTTATAATTGCCTTTTTTTCCATCAAAGACATAATCGCTTGATATGAAGATGAGTTTTGAGTTAAGGTCATAGCACAGGTCCTGTATGAAATCAGTTGCTATAACATTGACTCTGAAGGCCTCTTCTCTGTGTTCTTCACAATAATCAACATCTGTCAGAGCAGCTGTATGAACAACAATGTCCGGCTTAATCCTATAGAAGAATTTCTTTAAATCTTGATATCTGGTTATATCAATATCTTTGTGATGCAAAGGAACAACATCAAAACCTTCCCTGCTTAAATATGAGAAGACCTTTTTTCCAAGGAAGCCGTCTGCTCCTGTCAAAATAATTTTCATATAATGAGCAATACTCTGGCTTATATAAAAAGATTTTGGAGAAAGGAGGTTTATCAAGACAAAAAGGTTGTATTATACTAACACTCTTTAACAAAGACCTTTTTCTCTAACTTCCAGTCCTTAAAGATAAACTCTGCGTAAATAAACTTTCCATTCAATACCTTTGGAAGCCAGAACTTATCATCACCCCAGGTCTTATCCCAGGGAATGCTGTTCTTCTTAATCCATATTGGATTTGCTTCATCAGAATCACTTGGTTCTCCATCAAAGTCATTTGATACAAAGACATGAACTAAGAGAAGCTCTGTATCATTGTTGATGAAGAGAATAACTCCCCGCTTTTCTAGCGAGTTTATATTTATATTGACTTCTTCCTTTACTTCTCTAATTGCTCCCTGTTCAATTGTCTCGTTTGCTTCTACTTTTCCACCAACACCATTAATGAAGTCCCTGCCGAAGCCACGCTTCTTCTCAATAAACAGGACTTCATTATCCTTTATCAGATATACCAATGTCTCGTTTAAGGCCTTAGAGTACATTTTTAAA
>CAYLQB010000018.1:3774-16482 GCA_964385745.1 uncultured Methanosarcinales archaeon | reverse complement strand
ATAAACCATAGGATATATGAGTTTAATAAATTAGGTAAGGAAAGTTCTGATAAGATTTTTATTGAGCTATGCTTCTGTATTATGACAGCCAATTTTAACGCAAAGGGAGCGATTAAAATACAGAAAGAGATAGGTTCTGGCTTCCTTAATTTGTCAGAGAAAAAACTTGCAGAAAAACTGAAACTTCTCGGACACAGGTTTCCAAATAAGAGAGCTGAGTTTATTGTTAGGGCGAGGGAGAAAAGACCAGAACTGAATAGGATTATAAGAGACAATAAAAGAGGAGGTATTAACAGTAGTGAATTAAGGGAATGGCTTGTTAAGAATATAAAGGGTATAGGTTATAAAGAGGCCTCTCATTTCTTGAGGAATATAGGATTTAAGAATCTGGCAATAATCGATTTTCATATTATTGATATTTTGGTTAAAAATAGGATTATAAAGAGACCGAAGAGCATGTCCAGAAGAACATATATTGAGATAGAAAATGTTTTAAGGGAGATAGCCAGGAGAGCAAAACTTAATCTTGCAGAACTTGATCTTTACTTGTGGTATATGGAGACGAACAAAATTCTAAAATGAGTTAACAAAAGAAGTTAAAGCATTTGGTTTTGTATTGATTTTAAGTGTCTAAAGTAATTTCAGTAATAAAACCTTCTTTTGTTTTTTTGAAAATAAAATCATTGTAAGTCACTGCTTTCACGCCAGAGCTCAGTTCATATTTTTCTGTTTTATTATCACCGCTTAAAACAGCGGTTAATTCGTAACTCCCTTCTTTATTCTTTATGTCCATTTCTCTTACGCTGCCTGTTAAGAATCCTTCAGTATCAAGCAGGAATAAAATTTCCTCCAAAAATTTGATAAGTAATTTATCATTATTTTCTGCTTTAACTGTTATTTTTTTTGTTTTTAATTTTTCAATTGTTTCAGAGTCAACCATAACGTTTATCATAGCCATAGCTGAATTAATGAAAAGTTCTTCCAATGTTTTTCCGAATGCCCTAAACCTGACATCTGCTGTCTTTGGCAAATACTCAAATCTTTCTGACCTGTTTGTCATACTCTTGCTTCCTCACATTAATAAAATTCAACTTGGACATCGCTGTTTTCTTCATTATTGTTCTCATCTTTTTGGTTTTCTTTGTTTTCAGCTGTAGGTCCTTGATTGTCTTCTTTACCAAACATCGCTGAGAAATTATTTATGGACTCCTCACTTACATCATAATTTTTGTTTTTTGAAGTTTCATTGTCATTGCTTTTATAATAATCGTTTGATTCTCCTTTGTGTTTTATTTTAATTTCGATTAAATGCTCTAATAAGTTAACCGCACTTCTTAACTCGCTTATAGAATCCCTTTTTGTATCAATTAAGATTTTCATATTATCACCTTGTTATTCTTCATTTTATTTTGTTCTTTTTATTTAATACGCCTGTCTTACTCTCCTTTCCTCCAGTAATAAATCCTTACAACATGATTCCTTTCACTTGTAATGTTGCCTATGATAAAAAGTGATTCAGAATAAACTGTCTTGTGATTTAAGTTTAGTATATAATTTGGGTCGCTTGATATTGATACTGTGAAATTATAATCAGGATATAAAATATTCATCCTCTGGCTTATTCTCTCATTCATTTTAGTTATGTTGTTTGAGGAAACAGCATTTCTGAATTCATAATCATTTAATAAGTAAGGAATTATCGACGGCTTCTCCTCTTGTTTAAATGTCTGCTGAGGCATGACATAAAGGAGGAAGATGAAACTAATCATGATAGCAAAGACAACTTCGAGTGTCCTCAATATTCCTTTTTTACCATGTTCTAACTGATATTTTGCAGTCCTCAAAGCTCCCATTTTTTAGCAACACCTCTTTAATAAATGTTTTTGCATAAACATTGACAAATGCAGGTGTTTCGTCGCCTGCCGAATAAAGTTTATCATTTATGAATACAGAGATTCCTTCATTTTTATTGCTCTCGCCGATTAGGTTGTTCAATACTGATTCATTCGTTATTAAGTCAATATCTAAGCCGGTTAATTTTTCAAGAACACCAAATCTGTATGTCCTCCTGTACTTGTTATTTCTTGTGAGGTTCTCATCATATTTGTTGAATATGATGTGGTACAAAAAGCTTCTATTGAATTTACCTGATGCAGAAAATTGTAATCCCCCATTATAACCGCATAAGCTAAGGTTCATTACCTTGGGAAATGAGAATTCCATCTGAACTTTTTTATCTTTATCAAAAAGTTTTATGTAATCGCTTGAATATGCTGTACAATTATAGTAAGTAGATTCATTGTCTCCTTCTGTATAGTTAAGCATCCCGTTGTTTGAATTATCAGAATAGTAACCTGAAAGAGATTTGAGTGAAACGGAGAGTTTGATTTGATGAGCTACATCCTGTTCTGTATTGACGATACAGGAGAGTTTGTTCTGCAATCCAAATGCATAACAAGTGCTGTTAAAATTTTGTCCTATTGATTTATGGTATGAAATAAAACTATAATTCTTAAATGAGCTGTTGACTGGAGTAAAACTCTCATTGTTAAGTATAATCTCAAAATTGTTTATCATTGTATTATTTTCGAAGGAAACGCTTCTTATTATCCCATCATTGAAATTTGCTCGTATGCTTTGTGTTGAAACAAAGTTCTTATTGCACACAATCTGTTTGAATGCCTGAATTTTGCTCCTGTCGTATTCTTTCTTTGAATGTATAATGTAATAATACTTTACCTGGCTTTTATTATTTAAAAAAATCAAATAATTATTGTCGAAGATAAAGGGCACTTCTCTTCCTGAACTATCCAGCAATAAGCTGGTATCATATGTCCAGTTTAATTCTTTGTACGGAAAGTCAATGAAGGAGGGAGAGCTGTCTGAAGATTTAGAATCAACAATGAGCATTATTCTGTTGAGAGACCATTTCAAATTATTGAATTCATTGGCAATTAACTCTTTATCAGAGGAGTTATTTGAGAAACTTATGCTTCTTAGGAAGATAAAAAGCCACACAATGTAAAGGATGAATAAGCTTAAACTTATGATGCTGTCAACTTGTGAGATGCCCCTCTTTTTTGAGTACAACTTACGCATGATATTCATAAAATAAATTGAATATTTAAAACTATCTTATGATAATTGTCTGTTTCTTATTGCATTACTTGTACTTAATTATTTGTACTTATCTGTTTCCTCGCTTATTTTCAAAATATTTTTATACCAAATGGCTTTTACTTATCTAAAATGGGTAAAACATACTCTGCACTGGAAGTCGAAGATGAAATATTGAAGTTCTGGAAAGAGCACGATACTTATTCAAAAGCAAAGTCCATGAATAAAGGACACAAAAAATTCTATTACCTGGATGGTCCGCCTTACACGACAGGAGCTATTCATGTAGGACACGCATGGGGAAGAGCGCTTCGTGATTCAATACTTAGATTCAAAAGAATGCAGGGTTTTGATGTGTGGGATAGGCCTGGTTTTGATATGCATGGATTACCCATTGAAGTTGCTGTTGAGAAAAAACTTGGAATAACAGATAAGAGGCAGATAACTTCAGATATTGGTCTCAAGAGATTTATAACTGAATGTAAGGACTTTGCTATCAGTCAAATGATTCCTATGATAAAGGATTTTGAGAGAATTGGTGTTTGGATGGATTGGAATAATCCATACCAGACGATAACAAATGATTACATTGAAGGAGCATGGTGGGCTTTGAAAAAAGCCAGTGAGAAGAAATTACTCTATAAGGGACTAAAAACGATGACCTGGTGTCCTAGATGCGCTACTGCTCTCGCAAAGCATGAGCTTGAGTATAAAACAATCACTGAAAAATCTGTGTTCGTTAAATTTCCAATACTTGACAAAAAAAACAAACTAACATCTACTTATTTGATAATCTGGACGACAACACCCTGGACTCTGCCTTTCAATTTAGCTGTGATGATGCATCCTGAAATTGATTATGTCAAGATAAAAGTGGACGATGAATATTGGATTGTAGCTAAGGCCTTGGTTGAGTCATTGTTGAAGAAGATAGACAAAAAATATGAGATTGTTGATGAATTCAAAGGTTCAAAGATGGAGGGTGTCAGATACAGAACTCCCTTTTGGGATGAAGTTCCTCAACATAAAACATTTTTTGAGGACAATAGCCGTGCTTACTCTGTACTGCTGACTAAGAAGTATGTTGATTTGGAGGCAGGTTCGGGTCTGGTTCACTGCGCTCCGGGTTGTGGACCAGAGGATTATGAAGTTGGTAAGAAGTATCATCTCCCAGCATTTAATATATTGGATGAAGAGGGAGAATTTACAGATAAAATCCCCGCCCTCACAGGTATGAAAGCCAAGAAGGATGATAATAAATTTATTGAAATGTTGAGACAAAAAAATCTTCTCGTCGCGGTTGTTCCTGTTGAGCATGATTATCCGCACTGTTGGAGGTGTAAGACCCCAGTCATATTTAGAGCAACTGAACAATGGTTTTTGGCTGTTGAAAAATTAAAGGATGAAATGATTAAGAAAAATAAAGACATTGAATGGGTGCCTGACTGGGCAGGTAAGAAGTGGTTTAATTCATGGCTTGAAAATCTACAGGACTGGTGTATTTCAAGACAGAGATTCTGGGGGATCCCGTTGCCCATATGGAAATGTCCTGAGTGTGGAGAGATAAAGGTCATCGGGTCTGTAGAAGAACTTGAGAAACTTAGCGGTAAGAAAATAACAGAACTGCACAGGCCCTGGATAGATGATATAACTATAAAGTGTCCAAAGTGCGGTGCAGAGATGCATAGAATACCTGATGTTCTTGATGTATGGCTTGATTCAGGGGCTGCATCATGGGCAACGATTGGTTTTCCGAAGGAGAAGGAGTTGTTCAACAAGTTATGGCCTGCTGATTTAATACTTGAAGGAAAAGATCAGATTAGGGGCTGGTTTAACTCATTGATGTGTCTTAGTTTTGTAAGTCAGGGAAAAGCACCTTATAAGGCAGTTTATATGCACGGTTTTATTAATGATGCAAATGGCAGGAAAATGTCAAAGTCATTACATAATATCATATCGCCTTATGAGGTCATTGATAAGTTTGGAGCAGATTCAATGCGTTTTTACATGATATCAGGAGCAAATCCTGGCATGGACCTTAACTATAATATGGAGGACTTAAAGGAGAAATATAGAAACCTGAATGTTCTCTGGAATATACACAATTATCTTCTCGAAGCGGTGGACAATTATGATATCAAAGAAATTAGAGAAGTAGACAGCTTTAAGAATAATCTTGGTGTTGAGGAGAAATATATTCTCTCGAATTTGAACAGGACAATAAGAGATGTGACTCAAAAATTTGAGCAGTATAAATTGAATGAAACACCTGAGTTAGTTGAGTCATTGTTCCTTGATTTAAGTAGAAAGTATATTCGTTTAACGAGAAACAAAATCAATAAGAAACCAGAGATGATTGTCAGCGTTATATATCATGTCCTTTTTGAGACCTTAAAAATTTTAACGCCTATAACACCCTTTATAACTGAAAAAATATACTTATCGTTGAGAGATAAATTTAATTTAGACAAAGAAAGCATAAGCTTCTATGAGTGGCCCAGCTATGAAGAAACAGCAATAAACATTGAGCTTGAAAATGATTTTACGATATTGACAGATATCCTGCAGGCAGGACTCCACTTAAGGGAGAAAGCAGGTTATGGGGTGAGATGGCCGTTTAAGAGGTTGCTCATTATTACTGAGGATAATTCAGTTGTTGATTCTGTGAGGACACTCTCAAAATTGATTAAAGAGCAGTTGAACATTAAGGAGATTGAGGTAAAGGAAAAGCTTGAAATGGAGAAAAAGATAAAATTGAACTTTAAGGTTTTGGGTTCAAAATATAAGTCAGACCTGCCTGCAATAATAGCAGAAATATCTCAAGTAAAACCAGAGATTATACTTGAACATATAAAGAAGGAGAATTCATACAAACTTAAGATTCACGGCAAAGAGATCCTGCTCACTCAGGAGGATATTATAGAGGAGGAGGAACTTCCAAAGAATATGTTAAAATTAGATATAAATAATGCTTCTATCGTGCTTGAAACAGACCTTAATGAGGAATTAATCCAGGAGGGCTTTGCCAGGGAATTTATAAGAAGAATTCAAAGCATAAGAAAGAAAATGAACCTCAATAAGAAGCAGAAGGTGAAGATTTATATATATGGAAATAAACTAAATTTTGTACGTAAGTTTAAAGAGCAGATAATTGATAAAGTTGGGGCTGTGGGTATATTTGAAGTGAGTGAATTAGAAGCACAGGGCTCCGGGTTTAACAGTGAGAAAATAAAAGACAGTAAGTTTAAGATAAAGGTAGAGGTTGTAGATTAAAATGGCTCTTAAAGTAGCGAAAGACACTCCTTTGTTTGAATTAACTTTAAGAAAGTATGAAAAACCTCATTCTCAGAATAAGAGGGACTTAGTTAAAAGAGTATGCCTGTCTCTCGGTCTTCTCCAGCCAGGAGATTCAAGGAATGTAATCGTTGATATATTGTATGTTCTACTTAATGAGTTAAAAAATAAGGATTTTCTGACAACACCTGAAATAAGAGAGAGAGTTATACAGTTTAGGAAGGAGAATAATTTGAGTGATTTGGGGTGTGCAGAGTCCAACCTTAGAAGGCAGTTGTTGAGATTAAGAGAGCTTGAGCTGGTTGAAAAGAAGAACAATGGCTACGCTATAAAAGAGTTCATGAGCTTGGAGGAGCTTTTTAGCACGAGGATAAAGAATTTTCTTTTGAGGGACATTCTCGACAGGATAGAACAGTACATGATAAGTACAGACAATAAATTTACTGAGGAGTAAGAGTTCTCGTCGGTTTTTATACGAGCAAATCGCAAAGTTTAAATATTACCTCCTCTTAAAAGCCAAGAGGGGCGGTTAACCTCAATTGAATAAATAAAAGGTGATATCTAATGGCGCAAAAGGTTGCAAAAGTTGGTGTTAGAAAGGAAGCCGGGTATCTCTATTTTGTAGATAAGAATGGAGATGTCTCAAGAGCTAAGATGGCCCGTGGTGGCAAAGTAAGAGGAAAGAGAATTGAGAAGGTTAAAAAGGTCGGTGTTAGAAAAGAATCTGGATATCTCTATTTCATAGACAAGAACGGAGATGTCTCAAGAGCTAAGATGGCCCGTGGTGGTAAGAAGAAAAAGAAGAAGGCCAAAAAGAAGAAGGCCAAGAAGGCCAAGAAGAAAACCACCAAAAGAAGAAAGAAGAGAAGATAAATAGGCATAATTCTTCTTTTATTTTTATTTTTTTGTTTATTTGTTTACCTTATTCTGATATTGTTATTCGTCGATAATTCTTTGATAAATATTATCTCTTGCGAAGCTGTTCTTAGATATTGAAGGAGAACAGGATTAACAGATTAACTGAAGAAGCAGGTGGTTTGAAAGATTAACTTTTTCATTGTTGCTCCTGTATCTATCTTTTTCTGGTGTCATTAGACATTTACATCATTAAACCTTAAATAGTAAACTTCTCTCCTGGTCTATATGAGGCCTTATAATGCGGACCTATGTTTAAAGTGCAAGGGAAGGTTGTGGTGTGGCCTTAGTTATTGTCCCCTCCTGGCCAAGAAGAAAGCCCTCTTAAGAGTAGAAAAGCACATCAAAGAGTTGAAGGAAGAATTTTCAACAATGTCAAACTCTGCATTTGTTGGAAGGCAGAATTATCCAAGAATCAACATAGGAATATTAGGTCCAATAGGAGAAGAAGACACAAATAAAGCATCTTATTATGATAACCCAAGAGTGTGGAAGGAGCAGGGGTTTAATATTAGTGATGTGATAAACATAAGAACCTCTTTGTTGAATTCTATGAAGAGGAAAAAACAGGTTAGAATATTTGATGATTATTACATACAAAAGATTCAGGAGATAGCATTGTCAGCAAGACCTGTCGGTCTTGATATTATGCTGAGGAAAAAACCGAATTTGAGTGTTAATTTCTCCCCATTCACAGCTCCATTTGGACCAAACGCCCATCTTAAAAAACTTATTCTTGAGGACACACCAAGAATTAACAAAAAAGTTGAGAAGTTTTATTATGATACCGACGCAAAAGCGAACCTTGCTGTTGTAGGCCTTTACAGAAAAGGACTCGATGAGAATTTTCTGTCCAAAGCATTGAGCGTTGGTTCTTTTGGAGTTAAAACAGAGAGAAAACTTGTTCCAACAAGGTGGTCTATAACAGCTGTTGATGATGGAATCGGTAAAGAGCTTATTAAAGAGATAAAAAGTTATACAGAAGCAGATTTTCAGGCATACTTTTCAGGTTATTTTGGAAATTACTATATAATCCTCTTCTTCCCAGGCGTGTGGAGTTATGAACTCTTCGAGATGTATATGCCTGAAACAGATTGGAATATTGGACATGAGCTTAAATATATGACCGATTATGAAGGTTATTATGGAAGGAAAAAATACGCTGAGAATTGTGTTGGTGGTTATTATGCCTCGCGATTAGCTGTTCTCGAACAATTGAGAAAAATCAAGAGACAGGCCTCTGTATTGGCTATAAGAGTGATAACTCCTGAGTATTACGCACCACTTGGAGTTTGGGTTGTCAGGGAAGCAACAAGAGAGACATTGAGCAAAAAACCATTATTCTTCTCTGACAAGAATCTACTGCTAAAATACGCAGAGGCCTTGGCAAGGAAGAAATTCAACATAAACCTACAGATAATATTTAAAAAAAGTAAATTGCTGAAGAACTTGAAAGAGCAAAGGAGGTTGAAGAACTTTTTGTAAGCGGTTAATCCCGTAATATTGTTGATATTGATTTGTTGTTTGATTATTGATTATCCTGTTGATTCCTACTTGCTCTTTGATTACTGCCTTCCTATTGTTTAACTCTTTTCTTGTTGTTTACTCCTGTCCTTGATTCTCTTTATATAATTTTTACTTCTTCTTTGTTCCGTCTTCTCCTGTAACTTTCCTTATATCACTCAAAAATCTTTTCACTGTTTTAATGATGAACTCTGGTTGTGTCTTTAATACCTTTGATGCTTCCTTTAATATTTCAACAGAATCCCCACTAAACTTCTCCCCAGATTTTAATTTAAAAATCTTTTTCTTCCCTTTTTTGACGATAATTTTCCATTCCCTAAACAATTCTTCAACCCGCGAAGGGATAATTTCTCGTGAGCAATTTAAAACCTTTGATAGTTCATCAACAATTCTCTCTTGTTCTTTTATAAAATTCCTGGCAGCTTCTCCGGCAACAAATTCAATTCTGACTATGCTGTCCTGAATCTTTGATGTCTTTAATATTTTTATGAGTTCTGCCTCGCCTGTTGAATTAAGGTGAGTCCCTCCGCACGCTTCGACATCAAAATTAGGAATTTCAACTATTCTTAATTCTTTTCCCGGAACTGCTCCTCCTTGATATAACCTGAAACCGAATTTTTGTTCTGCAATATTCCTTGCGAGGAAGTATTTCTTAACAGCGAGATCCTCTCTTACAATCTCATTCGCTTTTCTCTCGATTTCCCTTATTTCATCATCACTTAATTGTTCGTAATGAGTAATATCCAACCTTGCTCTCTTTGTTGTGACAGAAGAACCCGCCTGCCAGATATGATTTCCAAGCAAAGCACGAGCTGAACCATTAATGATGTGTACAGAAGTGTGATGCTGTGCTAATTGCTTTCTTACTTTAGCATCAATATGACATTCAACTATGTCTCCCTCTTTAAAATTGGCATCTCTCAAAACATGCACAATTAAATTATCCTGCTTAAAAATATCAACAATCTTATTATTGTTTATTGAGCCCTCATCATGTAATTGTCCTCCTGAAGTTGGATAAAATCCTGTCTGATCAAGGATTACATAATACAGGTTATCCTTTTTAACAATATCTAAGACCCTTGCTTTGAATTCTACCAGGAGATAATCATCAAAATACAGGACTTTTGTTTTCTCCTTCGTTTCGAAATCAATTCTCTCAGATTTCTTTGTCTGGGTTATTTCACTCTTGTTGGAATGGTGTCTTTCAGAGATTAATGAATAGAAATTATCAGGGATATCTATACGAATATTTTTTTCTCTTGCTCTCTCAGCAACAAAGTGGGGGTTAATACCCTGACTGTCATATAATTCAACTAATTTTTCTTTTGTTATCGAACCAGTGCTAAGAATCTTGTTTACAATTTTCTCTCCATTAATCAAAGTGTTTTTGTACTTTCTCTTTTCAACTTCAATTATTGACTCGACTTCATCAAGATTCTCACTTAATTCTGGAAACAAGGGCTTTAATTCCTTAGCATGCTCTTCTATAATCTCATTTAATTCAATATCCCACTTATAATTTTTAATAAGAGATAGCGCTCTCCTTAACAGCATCCTTAAATTATAACCTCCACCGACATTGCTTGGCAGAACACTATCGCTTAGGGCAACAAGTAAAGTCCGAGAGTGCTCTGCAATAGAATAAAGGGCAGCCATCTTCAAAATTTTCTTTTTTAATCTTTCCTTTTCATAATTAATCTTCCTGCTTATAAATTCCCAGCTTTTCTCCAGGTCATCATTTTCATCTGCGTTCAGCATTGATGCGTATGGAAGAAAATCTTTCATTAAATCTGATGAAGAATTCATTCCGGTAAGATAATATAATTTATTCATAACCCTTGGAAAGACAGCATCATAACTCGTTGGTGTCCCCTGAGAAAACCATGCATTACGCTCCTGACCCATACCCATATCCAAAACTTTTAATGATAATGGCTTCAAACCGTTATCTGTAACTTTATAACCTGTGTAGACCTGATTGCCTAACTCTAAACCTCCTGAGAAGAATTCTAAGGAAACACCTGCGTTCCCTCCACCAGCCCAGGAGTCCTCATGGAAAACAAATTCCTCTTTTGGAATACCTAAGCCCTTAACAAGCCAGGTATAAATATCCTCAAAGTATTTCTCCTGCTTGAATTCCTCCGGAGATTTGAATGCGTGCTGTCCAATCATAACAAAGCCAGTATAATGAGAGCCAGTCAGCCCAACATTATCAATGTCATTAAACCTGAGACAAAATTGAGGAACAACAAGAGGATTTGCAGGGGGTTCTATCTCTCCAGAAACGACATAGGGCTGGAAATCATATATTGATGCTTGAACAAAGTCAGTGTCCTTTCTCCAGCGTGCAGCAACAGGGTATCTCTTTATTGGAGTATAACCTAAACCAGAGAATATTTTGGAGAACCTTTTCCAGACATCAGCATAAGACAATTTGGATTTTGATAATGCTTTATTTATGAATTTATAACCTCCAATACAGGATGAGTCACCGCAGACCTCCCTGGGTTCTGAACTCCAGAAGAAACGACCACACTTTTTGCACTTGTATCTTTCAAAACCAAGTTCTTTAAGTTTATTAACAGGGTAAAATTTTTCAGGATTGTCAGCACTTAATCTTCTAAGTTTCGCTTTTATCTCTTTATTATTCATAAGCAGGAAGTTCTTAACAGAGTATAAATATTTTTTGGAGAAGATAGATTAATCTTTCATTGTTATTCTTCGGGAGTTCAAAAGATTTAAAAATATCCAAGAACTAAGTCACATCAATGAAAAGGTTCAAGACGATATTGCTCTTTATAAATAGTGCTTTGCTCTTTGTAATAATTAAAGAACTACTTGTCAATGTTTCTTATGAAAGTGAAGTATTGAATATAATCCTAACAATTTCGAGTTTGCTGTTTGGTCTTCTGGCAGGTTTCTTTATGAGTGGCCTATGGGGAAGATATACCACAATAAGAAGTTTGCAGGCAGAGTGGTCCGCAGGCATTTTAGCCCTGATAAATTATGCAAATCTCATAGGAACAAAAGAATTTAAAAAGAATTTTTTCTCATTCTTAAAAAAATACTTATATTTAGTAGTGCTTAACGATTGGCAGAGTATAGAAAAGGAAATAAAATACTTTAATAAAGGAATACTTCTCTTAAAACCTTTGATAAGAAAAAAGCTCACTTATGATAAGTACATAAGTTCGTTTGTTAGCACATACAATGAAGTAATCAATAAATTAGCCACATTGAACATACTTGGAAAGGAAAGGTTAAGCAGTTCAGAATGGTTTATTCTTTACCTACTCTCATCAATGATATTCTTGACCTCTGTTTTCATAAGGAGTGATAATTTAATATTTTTACTCTTCTCTTATTTGTTCCCTTTCACTGTAATCCTCATCTTGATTCTGCTTAACTCATTAAATACCCTAAGCTCAAGTGTCGGAATAATAACTTACGAGCCTACAGAAGAATGTTTTGACGCTCTTGGAACTCCAAGATTTTATTTGAAAGATGATGTAAAATACAAACCTATCTGGGTAAAGAATTATGTAACCGAAGATG
Organism: uncultured Methanosarcinales archaeon; assembly: GCA_964385745.1. Taxonomy (GTDB): domain Archaea; phylum Nanobdellota; class Nanobdellia; order Woesearchaeales; family WAPY01; genus CAYLQB01. Next base: position 4,074 of record CAYLQB010000018.1, on the reverse strand, counting down.
ACATAAAGGATGAAATTAAATCGCTCGATAAAGAACTTAAAGAGATGGGATTAAGGATTTCTGGTATAATCTGATTCTAATATTTTAAATAAAATCATAACTTATGAGCTTATCCTGATGCGAACCAGATTCTAAACAAGAATCTGGTAAGGAGTATTTAAGGAGGATATTCATTTCGTGAAATCCTCCGAACTGAAGTAGTATGATTATAATAAGTATAATTATAATGAGAATATGGGCCTGTTCTGATGCGAACCAGATTCTAAACAAGAATCTGGTAAGGAGTATTTAAGGAGGATA
>CAYLQB010000018.1:0-3674 GCA_964385745.1 uncultured Methanosarcinales archaeon | reverse complement strand
CTGATGCGAACCAGATTCTAAACAAGAATCTGGTAAGGAGTATTTAAGGAGGATATTCACTTTGTGAAATCCTCCGAACTGAAGTAGTATGATTATAATAAGTATAATTATAATAAGAATATGGGCCTGTTCTGATGCAAACACAACTTTTTAGGAAAAAGTTGTATCAAAAAACGGCCTTCGGCTGTGTTGGTGTTTGTTGTATTATAAAAGAATATGGGCCTGTCCGGATTCGAACCGGAGACATCTGCCACGTGAAGGCAGCGTTATAGCCACTAAACCACAGGCCCATACAGATAAAGAGCATTGTTTTGTTTTAAAATTTTTTGTTTAATCATTATTCTTAATTAACCTATTTGCCAATCTACTTATTTCATTGATTACTTTGTCGGCTTCCTCCCTGCTGTATAGGAGAGAACCAATCAACAAGTTTTTACTACCTCCACCTTTTACTTTGTAACTTTTCTTAATTTTATCATTAAAGAACTTCATTAAATCAATATTTAAGTTTGATGACATAAATATTATCGCTGTTTTATCATCTTTTCTGTTGAAGAAAAGCACCATTCTTTTTTTGGCGTTGCTATCTTTCTCATTTTTATGGGATTTGCACAATCTCGAACCTGCTTTTACAAGAACTCTTGAATCTTCATCATCAAATATAAATTCATATACATCAATGTTATCCATTTTTTCTGGCTTTAGTTTAAGAATAAACTCTGACAAATATTTTTGGTACCTGTCTTTCAGTAAATTCATTTCATTAATCTGTTTTTTGATGACATCAAAGGATTCCTCATTATCTTTTCCAAGAAGTGATTTTATTCTCCTTAATACCCTGCTTTCTTCATACAATTCTCCTCTGACATCTTCACCTGTCTTGAATTTTACTTCAAACCGATTTTTTCCCAACTTTTTAAAATCTGTTATTAAGAAGGCAATTATTTCTGATGCGTTTTTTACATGGGTTCCAGAGCAGGCGGAAAAATCAAAATCCTCAAACTCAATAATTCTTACAAAATTGTCTTTTAATCTCTCTTTTTTTATTCTCAGGCCTTTTGAGATAAATTTGTCAAGTTTATTTTTCGTTGTATAATGTATAATTACCTTTTTGCCTTCTTTTATTATCCTATTGGTTAATGCCTCAGCTTTGAATAAAAGATTCCAGTTGAGGTTATTTATCCTAAGAAATACGGAAGATTCTCTTTCATTGAGCATTATCTTTTCAATTGTTAAACTTTCATCTTTATCAAGAACTTTTCTTAAAGATCCTGAGAAAAGGTGTTCACCGGAGTGCATGAGAGTTAAGATTTTCCTCCTCTTTGTGTTGATTCTTGCTATGACTTTATCCCCAATATTTAATTTGCCTGACTCAACATCAACCTTATGAAGCAATTCATTGTCTTTCTCAATAACCTCAGAGACAGACCCCTTAAATTTGTCATTTTCTAAATAACCATTATCACTTGGTTGTCCCCCAGAACTTGTTCTGAAAGGAGTTCTGTCTAAGATAACAAGGATTTGATTACCAATCTGTTCAATATTAATTACTCTTGCTTCTAACTCCTGAATGTTCTTATCATAAATATCAAATAATTCTCTCTTCATAAGAGTAAGAGTTGAGCGTATAATTTAATAATCTTTCCAAAACTTCAAGAGCGAATCAAAATATTTATATATTCTTAAAGAGTATAACTTATTGGGTGGTTTTATGGAAAAAATAGTCGGTAAAATAAGTCATTATTACCCCAAGATAAGCGTGGCTGTTGTTGAGGTAATAGACAACATAAAAACTGGCGATAAAATCCATATTAAAGGGGCAACGACAAATTTTGAGCAGGCAGTTAAATCAATGCAGATAGAACATGAATCCATAAAGGAAGCTAAGAAAGGGCAGAGTATTGGCATGAAAGTAAATGAGCATGTCAGAGAAGGAGACCAAGTTTTTAAATTGGAAGAGGAGTAATTTATAGAAATAATTATAAATTGATGAATTAAATACAATAAAATGAAGCTAAGACAGCTTAAGGGAACAAAAGAATTTTTACCTCAGGAACAACTTATCAGAGAGCATGTAGTTGATACATTAAAAGATGTTTTTAAACTATATGGATACAGACCGATAGAAACCTCTGTTCTGGAATTCTCTGATATTGCAGCATCAAAGTATGCGGGTGGTGCTGAAATACTTAAAGAGACATATAAACTTAGAGATCAGGGAAACAGGGAACTCGTTCTGAGATATGAATTAACCTTTAAGCTGGCCAAACTCGTCGGCTTGAACCCAGAGATAAGGTTTCCATTCAAAAGGTATGAAATAGGAAAAATATTCAGAGATGGTCCTGTTAAGACAGGCAGGTTACGGGAATTTACACAGTGTGATGTTGATATTGTCGGAGTTAAAAACGAAGTGGTTGATTCTGAATTGATTGCTCTTGTCTTTGATGCATTCAAAAGATTAAATTTAAGGGTTTATGTTCAGGTTAACAACAGGAAGTTATTGTTTGGAATTCTAAAGGAGTTCAATGTAAAAGAGGGTTTGTTTGTTGATTCTGCTCTTAGTTTGGATAAACTTGAAAAAATAGGCAAAGAAGAAGTTAAAAAAGAACTTTTGAAAAAAGGACTAAACAATAAACAGGTTAATGGAATATTTTCCCTGCTGGACAAGACAGAGGGGATAAAGAGTAATATTAAGAAAATTGAATTTCTCAATAATAACTTAACTAATGAACTTGCATCTGAAGGCATTAATGAGCTGGAAAGGTTCTTTAATTACTGCAGCGCCTTTAATATTAAAGGAGAAATTGTTCTTAGTCCGAACCTGGCACGCGGTCTGGGTTATTACACAGGAATGATATTTGAGGTTTATCTCAAAGAATCAAAGATTAAGAGTTCTGTTGCTGGCGGAGGAAGATGGGATAATATGATAAAGGATTTCTTAAAGTCAAAGCAGGACTATCCGGCAACAGGAATCTCGTTCGGTTTGGATGTTATTTATGAGGCAGTAAAAGAAAAAGGAATGGAGAAGTTTAAATTTAAAAGAACACCAAAAGTTCTTTTAATACCTATAAATACACTTGAAAAGAGTTTGAGAATCGCTTCTCAGATTAGGAGCAAAGGAATAAGCTGTGACATTGCTTTCAATAAAAAGCTCAGCAAAGCATTGAACTATGCTAATAAAGAGAAGATACCTCATTGTCTTATTATCGGAGATGAAGAATTAAAAAACAATAAGTACAAACTTAAAGATATGAAGACAGGAAAAGAGAAGATGTTAAGTTTGAATGATCTCACAAAACTTCTTGCCTCTTAAATAGAGCTTTAACTTTTTTACCTAAAATATTCTCTAGATAGTTCCTTCTTTCCCACTGGATAAGTCCAAATAAGGGCTCATACTGTTCATGGGTTATTTTATCGTAGAAGTCCTCTTTCTTTGTTAAGTTCAATATACCTCTTAAAGATTCGACAAAGCTTTGGCCATCTTTCGTGTTGAGCAGTTCTTTTGGAAGGTTCATATAAGTCAGGGCAATATCCTCAATTCTGTGCGAATCATTAGAAGCAACCCTCGCCAGGTCATGTTTTCTGGCGAATTCTTTTGCTTCTTTATTGTATTTTTTCAGGAAGAGTATTGCCTGGGCATTAAAAACTTCGATAGCATCAACTTCATCTTTTAC
>CAYLQB010000017.1:0-16943 GCA_964385745.1 uncultured Methanosarcinales archaeon | reverse complement strand
AAAAAAAATAAGAACTAAACGCTTTTTCAGGAATTGAGAATATCTTATTTAAAGGACACGAATTTACAGATTGATTTATTATGGTGGAATTGTTAAGAATAAATAAATCGCTCCTGTGTCAGACCACAATCTCCTCTTTGTCTCAGCAACTTCTCTTAACTACACAGTTCTGCCAGCAACAAATTAGCAAAATTGAATAAACAAAGATTTAAAAATGATATTTTCCTACTCTCTCACACTTAATAAATTGTAGTAAACAGGCCAAAGCAGATAAATTAGTTGGGTGACTGTAACTTAAATCATTAACTTAAATTTTAAAGGTAAGATTATGCAAAGGTCTCAAAGTGGAGAAAACAGAAAAGGAATAAGGTTGAACAAAGCAGATATAATACTCTTATTATTCCTCTTTGCGATTTCTTTTATTTTAAGATTATACATTGCTAGAGGATACAACTTTAGATTCCTGGATGATACCTCCTATTTTCATATGAGAGAAGCAGAATACATAAAAGAACATTTTAAGCCCTTCTTTTATGATAGGTTAAGTTTCTCAGGCCATGAAATTGCATTTGCCTCTGGATTTGATTATCTGTTAGCATTGTTCTTGTTATTTTTCAATGCAAACTTCGTTTTTAACATACTGCCAAAATTACTTGCAAGTTTAATTGTTTTACCTGTTTATTTTATTACACTAAAACTTACAAAAAACAGAACCGCTTCATTGTTCTCAGCTCTCTCAGCTGTATCGATGCCTCTCTTTTTTGGATTAACAACAAATTCAGTTACTCCATTGAACATCAGTATTTTCTTAATCTTCATGCTCATATATTACTTTATAGATTTGCAGAAGAATGACAAAAGCGTAATCCCTTTTTTCATCTCTTTATTACTATGCATCTTCACAACCGCACTTACATTAGCAGTTGCAGTATCAATGTTATTTTATTTACTCTTCTTAAAAATTGAAAAATTCAAGAAAATTGAAAAGGAATTTGAGATTACTATCTTCTCATTGGTGATTAGTTTTTTCGTATTCCTTTTAGTATTCAAAGAGAGCATAATAACAAATGGTTACTCAGTGATGATTGGAAACACACCAAAGATGTTTTTGTTCAACTATTTAAACACAAACCCCCTGCAAATTCTATACCTTATCGGTTTAGTTCCTTTATTGATGAGTATACACGCATTTTATATCTATTTATTCAACGATGAGAGGAAGGGAGAATCGAGGAGTTTTTATTTGCTCTTCTCATTAGTGCTAATTATTCTCATACTTGGAATCGCAAATATTATTGGATTCTCCTATTCGACAAGTGTATTAAGTGTCATCTTTGCAATAATGGCAGGTGTCTCTTACAAGAATATTATTTCAGTGATTAAAAAAACAAAACTCCACAGGTACAGAAAGATTGTCTCAGCATTATTATTTTTAATATTACTATTAGATGTTCCTATAATGTTATCATATTCGAAGAATCTCATTCAACAAAGTCCGAATAAAGCAGAGATTGAACTCATGAGCTTTATAAGAGATAACACTGAAAAGAATTCTGTTATCCTAGCAAAATTACCACTCGGCAATTTAATAACCTGTTTAGGGGAGAGAAAGGATGTTCTTGACAGCTTGTTCTTGGGTGTGAAGGATATTAATAAAAGAATAGCTGATATTAACAGAGTTTATACAGAGGTGTCAGAGGTTGAATCATTAAAGATTATGAATAAATATAACGCAGATTATATAATATGTGAAAACAAGGAACCAATGTATATTGATGATAAGACCTGTTTTGATAAGGTGTATTCAAAGAGTAATGTATCTCTCTACAAAATAAAATGCGGGGTTGAATAAAGAATGCTTGCGCTTAATAACAGGAAAGTTAATCTCGTTATAATAAGCATATTAAGCTTCATACTGCTGTCAAGCCCTTTAGTAAAGAGAAGCATCATCAACAATGGGGCACTTCAGGGAGAAGATGTTTATTACAACCTGGAAAAAATAATGATTACAAAGGATTTGATAAAGAATTATCTTATTACTGGAGAAAAGTTTTCTATAAAGCAGCCGGATATTATGAGAGGGAGTTTCTTTTATATAACCCCTTTTTATATGAGTATAGCATTATTAGGTCTGCTTGTAAATATTCCAATACTCTTCAAAGTGTTACCTCTAATTCTGGGAATCATTACTTTATTACTTCTTTATTCTCTATTAAAGGGCTTAAAATTCAAGATGAAATATATAAATCTGGCCTTGTTTATATTAATCTTTTCACCAGCCTTTTTATATACCTTCAATATATTAACACCAGCGACAATAAGTATACCTCTCCTGTTAATCTTCTTCATACTTGCACATAAGAAAAGATTTGTATCTGCACTTTTTATCCTTCTGATAACCGCCTTGTTGAGTTTCACCTCTTCACTCATCACTCTCTTGTGCTTTTTAGGTGTTATCCCCTATCTGTTTGAGCAGAAAAACAGAACAGAAGTTAATGAAGTTAAAGGACAGGGCAAGACAAGAAACAAAAAGAGAATATTCAGTTACTTTGGCAGAAGAATAATCTTCATTATCTCAGGGATTATACCCTTAATATTTTTACTTATTGTTAATTCAAAGATTTATCACTTCGAATTTTTAAGCAGGGGCACCTTAATCGAATTAATACCTGAAATTGGTTCATTAAATGGAATAAGTTTGATTGTTTTATTGATTGGTTTCCTGGAAATTGATTTGATAAAGAAGAGAACAATGTTAAAATGGTTACCCTACCTTTTTATTATTCCTTTGATTTACATGAGATCTCCGGCTATTCCTTACCTGTTGATTGCCATTCTCCTGCCAGCTTCATATGGAATAAACTGGTTGATGAAGAGAGAATGGTCCCTTCCTTTGTTGAAGAGCATCAGTATATTTCTCATTATCATAGAAATTATTTTTGTTGGACTAAACAGTGACTTTAGAATCTCAAGCTTAGAACCAAACAACGCGGAGATATATGTTTTTTCTTTATTAAAATCACAACCAGGCGGTTTGGTCTGGACAAGTCCGAAATATGGTTTTTGGATTAATTACTTCTCTGAAAAAAGAGTGTTTGCCGATAAATACAGTAACACCAGTATAATTAAACTCAACAATGGAAACATGCAATCCAAAAATTTAAGTTTAATTCTCAATTTCATTAACAAATCAGACATAAGGTATATATTAATAAGTCCTGAAATGAAAGCAACGCTATGGAAAAGCGAGGATGCCGGATTATTATTCCTGTTAAAGAACAGCAATGCCTTCAATGAGGTCTATAATGATAACTTTGAGATTTGGAAGGTTAATCAAACAAGAGCAAGAGAAATATTAAATAATAAAAATAAGATATAACAATGGAGAATAATAAAAAGGTGTCTTGATTATTCTCTTTTCTTTATCTTAACCATATCACCAAGAGTCAGCACACTCTTTTTCTTCTTGCTAAGAGCAGTAGAATCTTTATGAACCTCTTCAACAATTCTTATATTGAGAATCTTTTCAAGCTTTCTTGCAAGTTCCAGAGACGGCTCAAAAGAGGATGTTTCTATTTTATGAAGCAGGGATTCTTTTATTGAGAGGGCTTTTGCAAATTCCTTCTGCTTCAAACCAAGTTTTTCTCTTTTGGTTCTTATTATCTTAGCAAAATCAGGATTAATAGCATATACTTTTTCCTCCTTTTTCCTCTTACTCATAGCCCTGCGAGGTAAGTCGTTCCCTTTATTATTTGTAGGAGTTTGCTTTCTCTTTACCTCTATGATTTTACCGTAATGACTGCATTCCTTGCAGACATTTAACTTACTCCCTTCAACTAGAATAACATAAATCTCATCTGTTTCCTTGCCACAGATATCGCACTGCATTTTTGCCACCCTAAGAATCTCTTGACATACCCTTTTAATTCAAGCCAAGCTGATTAATTATGATTTCATATTAAAATTAACGCAGAGCAATATAAAGCTTTCGGGTTCTTGGACCATCAAACTCAAGCAAGAACACATGCTGCCAAGTTCCAAGAAGAAGCTCTTTCCCTTCAAAAGGTATTACAAGTGATGTGCTGAAGAGAGATGCTTTTATGTGGGCATGGGCATTATTATCGATTAAATCATGTTTATACTTATTATGTTTTGGAATTAATCTGTCTATAGTATTAAAGATATCTTCAATGAGATTCTTATCCGCTCCTTCATTAATCAACAAAGCACAGGTTGTGTGGGGATTGTAAACTGTCAAAAAACCTTTTTTTAGTCCTGAATATTCTTTAGAAGTTAATAGAGTGTATAGAGATTTCTTCAAGTTATCTGTTATATCTACTGCTTCCTCATCCTTTGTTGTTTTAATATTAAGGAACATAGGTCTTAACCTTTATACCTTTATTCAATCACACTTGCTTCTATCTGGACAGGGTGGGTATCTCTGTTGTTTTGTTCTTACTCTTTGATACAAGACCAAAAATTCTCTTTGTTTGTTTTGTTCCTCCATTGGACCCCTTACTTTTTATCACTTCTCCTTTCCCTTCTCGCCTTACTTTTTCTCTTTGTTCTTTCCTTTCTTTCTCCGGTTTGTTAAGGTTTGTCTTATTGAAAATAAAAACAAGGAGTAAAAGGACAAGAATGTAAATGCTAATAAGGGTTACTTGATGTGAGACCTGCCTTAATGTAAAACTAAACAACAAGGTCTTTTTTAGAGCAAAATTTGACAACACAAAAGGATTAAACGATGCAATTTTAACAATAAAAGCAGGCATCCCTTCAAGTGGCAACAATGTGTTTGACAGGAACAACATCAGAGCACTTAAGGTTAAAACAACAAGCATGGTTGACTCCTCCCTCTTAAATAAATAACCAATAAGCATTCCAATCAATGAGAAAAGAGCAAGAGCGACGAAAGAGATGAAAAGAGCAAGGATAATATTTCTCATTATTTCTGCTTTGAGAAAAACAGCTGAAACCCCAAACAATATAAGCACCTGTGGAAAAATAATCAATAAAACTGTAAGAAATGCACCTATTGTGAATAAATAAGGACGAGTCGGGCTTATCAGATTCCTGAAATTAGCCCGGGAGTTCCTATCCAGAGTAATAACTGTTGAGCCAAGCATCAGACCTGCAAACATCATAATAATCATCAATAAGGTGGGAAACATAAAACTCAAATGAGTTTTATGGTAACTCAATGGCTTTATGTCTATTGTCACTGGATTTACAATCTTTGATGATTCCCTTATAGATATAGAATTAATCTCCTCCTTAATCTTATCAAAACTACCTTGAATCTCAACTATAGCACTTAAACTCATAACTACATTCTGCTGAATTTCATTCACAGTTGACTTTGACTTTGATACAATACCTGCAATATCATTGAACCTACTTTTAATCTCAGAAACCCTGGAGGATATATTAGCCAGGAGCAAATCGATATCCTTATTATCACCGTTATACAAAGAATTAATATCTGATTTTAAACCTGAGAGGTCATAGAGGGTTGTGTTAATCTCGTCCTTTAAATCCTGCTTTTCAGAGGCGTTTATGCTCAGGGAATCTATGGAAGAATCTAAGGATTTAAGTGTTGATGTTGACTCTGTTATCGAGCTTAAAGCGTCCTCTTTAAGTGATGCAATTTTTGAATTCAGGAGACCTGTTCCGAAAGATGAAGTATCAAAAGAAGTATTCAGGGAGTTAAGATTGGTATTGAGCTCATTAGCATTCTCGCTTATACGGTTATTGTAAGTCGTAAGCTCGACAAGAACATTACGCTTGCCTTTAACCTCCTTTTCAATGTCTGAAATTTTTTTAAGTAAGGTATTTGTCAAATCTTGAGTTATCTCTTCATTCCGCTCGCTGAGTTTTGAGAAAACAACATCCCTAACCATCCACACAAGATTAAGTTTTGAATAATCAATATAGAAGGTTACCTTATTTGTCGTATTGCTCTTAATATCAAAGCCCTCTGGAAAAATTATACAAGTGTTAACAGTTCCATCTTTTGTTTTATCAACACATTCGGCCTCGGAGGAGTACTTTATGACCCTGAAAGGTGAGTCCAATTTCTCAATAAAAGAGCGTGTCAAGTTAGAATATTGGGGAGAGTAAACACCTATATTAATGCGATAAGTATTTGAGTTATCAAAAGCGAGTCCAACAAAGAACATTAAGATTAAAGGACCTAAGATTATCAGTAAGGCAGTTCCCCTTGATTTTAATAAAACATTGATATTCTTTTTTACAATTGAAAAAAGTTTCATAAAAATCACCATACTTTAATTCGTTAAATTAAATGATAAAAGTAACAACCTAAAATCCTGAGTTTATTAATGATTCAAATATCTCTTTTATTGATGGCTCCTTTATATTAACATCAACCAGCTTGTCTTGTGCTTCTTTAATCGCATTCAGCAGATAGTTTATGGTCTCCTCGACCTTTGGAGTAACAACAACAAGTTTATCCTCAACAGTTTTTGCCCTTCTTATCTCTAAAAACTCGAATCTTTTAAGTTTCTCAACAATAATATCATAATTGCCATAGACCGTTTTAATATGAATCTCATGATTCTTAGAATAGGCCCTTCTCAACTGGGAGATGCTGCCAATCATATGTATGCTTTTATTATGCAGTATAGCAACCCTATTACAAACATGTTCTAATTCATCCAAAAAGTGAGAGGCAATAATAACTGTTGTCCCGGCATTATTTATTCTCTTGACTAAATCCCAGACGTGATTCCTCATTATAGGGTCTAAATCAGCAGTCGGCTCATCCATAAACAGAATTAAAGGCCTGTGAATAATTGAGCATGCGATGTCCAACCGTTTTTGCATTCCTCCAGAAAGTTTTGATGCTCTAATCTCGCTGGATTCCTTTAAGTCAACCAAATCTAAAGCAGTATCAACATTTTTATCAATGATTTTTTTATTGAGGTTGTACAATGATGCGAAATAACGAAGGTTTTGCCTGACGCTTAATTCCGGATAAAAGGATGTTTCCTGTGTGGAGAATCCGATAAGAGAACGATACTCGGTTGTGTTCTTTTTTATATCTTCTAAACCATGACCGATATCCACTTTAATAACACCGGAGTCGGGTTTGATTAGACCAGTCAATGCAATTAAGAGAGTTGTCTTACCTGCACCGCTGATACCAATAAGGCCGTAACGTTCCCCTTCCTTCACATTAAAATTAATATTTTTGAGAACATTAAACTTTCCAAAGCTAACACTCAGATTGTGGACCTCCAGTATATTCCCCATATAAAACCCCTAAAATGGGAGAATAAGTATTAATATTAATAAGTAACTGTGTCATTTTAAAATGAAAACAGGAGGTGTATTATGTCAGCAGTATTCAAACAAAGGAGAAATGTAAAAAAGAATTTATGACTGCATCTTACCTTATGACTTCAACTAAGGTTGAAGTCAAAACAAAGTTTTTAAAAGATGAACTGTTAATCTGATTAAGAATGAAATCCCAGAATAAGAACACAATGCTGCTGCTCAACCTGGATGATAGCATTATTAATGAAGTAGCTGAAGTTATGGCGAGTAAAACATGCAGAGCAATACTCAAAAGTTTATCTGATGGTCAAAAAACAGAGACAGAATTAAGTGAAGAACTCTACCTTCCACTCTCAACTGTTCATTACAATCTGCAAAAATTAATAAGGAGTCATCTTATAGAAGCTGGAAGTTTTCATTACAGCAAAAAAGGAAAAGAGATTAATCATTACCAGATATCGAAGAAATATGTTATCATAAGTCCAAGGTCACGAGAAAAAATGAGTAACTCATTTAAGAGATTACTAACATCGGTAATTCTTGGACTTCTTGTGTTAAAACCAATAAATAATTTTCTGAACAGCATAAACAGGAATTATGTCAGCTTAACTAAAACAAGCAGTATTTTTAAAGGAGCTGTTCAAACAGGGACAGCTAGGAACATAAGTCAAAGTGCTTTAACAACAGCAGCACATAACACCAATCAACTGGGTAATGTGAGCAATGCATCTGGTTCAGTAACTCCTGAGCTTGCAAAGGGGGTATCACAAAACACTTTGCTGAGCAGCATAATAAATAATACTTATGCACAGATAGTGCTATTTCTAATTATCACACTGTTAATCTATTTAATTATTGGATTCATATTAAAAAGACAAAGGATAAAAGAATGAAGATCGCCTGAAATAATGCTCTGCTGGCTTGAGAAAGCAGAAATGAACATTGAATAATAATATTTGTACTAATTGTTATTCCAACTCTCACTTTTTCAAAACAATAAATACTTATGGTGCCCAAATATGAAAGGAATAAAAAAAACAATAATATGTGTAACAGGGACGCCAGGAACGGGAAAAACAGAATTATCCAGTATAATATCCATAAAAACAGGCCTAAAACACCTTGATTTGAATAAAAAGGCAAAATCTTTGAAATTAATCATTGGCTATGACAAAGAGAGAGGAGTAAATATCGTTGATGAGAGCTTATTGACCAAAAAAGTGAGAGAATTGTCCAAAAAATCAAAGTATGGCCTTATTGTAGATTCTCATATATCTCACTTTACGAGTTCAAAAATAGTGGATTTGTGTATTATTTGTAGATGTGAGCTTAAAGAGCTCAAAAAAAGGCTTAAAAAGAGGGCTTATACAACACGAAAGATAAGGGAGAACATAGAGGCAGAGATATTCAACATATGCGGGGAAGAATCCGCAGAAATGGGTCACAAAACAGTTGAAATTGACTGCTCAAGCAGAACGGCAAGAAATAGGAAATTAAAAACAATTTTAAAAGAAATAAAAGACATCATAAAAGAAAATTACAAGAAATAAATAATTCTAATAAGAATCTTTACTATAAAAAAATATTACTAAGCTTGATTGGTTTTAAAATTTTGGATAATCTAAAGGTTAAATTCGTGTCCTTCTCATGTCCCGAGATGTCCCTAAAAAAAGGACATGTCCTTATATTTTAAGGACAAATAGCAAAAAAGAAGGAAGGATATTACCTTCCTGTTAAAACAAGTTTTAAAGGGTCTGGCAGAAAGAAGACCTTCTCCTTAGGTGAAGTAAATTCATCTCTTATATCAAAACCTCTCTTTCTTAAGGTATAAATAAGGTTTCGTATTGTCTTCTCTTTTCTCGTTGTTACCCTCGACAATTCAGCATAGGATAGGGGCTTGCTAGCGTTAAGAAGGATTCTTAAAAGATACTTCTGGGAGGTAGTTAATTCATTAGTATTTAATATATTTTGCTTATAGTTTTTACTTCTCTGGGGAAGTACTTCATCATTAGATTTAACATTTCTGCTCATCTCGCTTTTCTTACTAATATGTGTCATGTCCCTGATATGTCCCTGACGTGTCCCTGATATGTCCCTGACGTGTCCCTTTTCTAAAGAATCATGTACCACTTTGAAGAGCTCACTGATATTATTATGGAGTAGTTTAATTTCTGAGATGGATTCCTTTATTTGTAAGTTATCTTTTATTACATCTTTATTTGCTTTCGCAATATTGCTGACTTCTGAATCAAGATTTGAAACCCTGGAAGAGAGTTTTTTCAGAGTGTTGAGAATATTATGGTTAAATTCCTGCTGTTCAACCAGAAAAGCCCTTATTTGGGCATGTTCCCTGTCATTTTGGGAGAATTTACTCCTGAAGTAGTCAAACCATAATCTCACATTGATAAGATCTTGTTTTACCCTTAAAAATGAGTCCTTTATCGCTTTATTCAATGTCAAAATGTCCATAAAGACCCAAAAAGTGAGGGTATTATTTAAAAATTTCCTTTACTCTCCCTTATGATGTGATTTGTATGAATAATCCCTCATTTTTATGTAAAAGGTCTTATTTTTAAACAGAATTAATATTGGGCACCATAAATTTTTAATGAAATAAAGTGAGAGTTAAACAAAAAGTAAGCAAAAATAAGGAGGTTACTATTTTAGCCATATTCCAGACATTAAATAGTTTATGAGGTTAAAAGCAACATATTTATAATGGAGGAATCTACAAGAATAAACAGTATTTAGATATTAAACCTTAAGTGAGAAGAAATGAAACAAATAACGAGTTTTGAACTATATAAACTAAAGGAACATCTCGAGACACTCAATAACGCGTGGTTTGATAAATGTTTTCACAGCAAAAAAGAGAACAAGTTGCTAATCAGATTAAGAACTAAAGAGGGGAAGAAGAGCTTATTCTTCCTCATTCCAAACCTGCTGATTATAAAGGACGGATTCTTCAGCGTCAACTGGACATTGAGTAATTTTGGTGCTATGTTAAGAAAGAGATTAAAAAACTCCAAACTGATTAATGTTGAGCAGTATGGTTTTGACAGGATACTTAAACTAAATTTTAGTTCTGGTTATTCTCTATGGATTGAACTGTTTGGCAAAGGAGCAGTAATACTAACTGACGAAAATAATATCATCATATCTGCATATCCAAACAAAAATGTCCAAAGGGGTCTAAAACCGAAACAAGAGTACAGGAAGCCGGATAATAAAATCTTAAACCCTTTCTCTCTTGATAGGAAAGCATGGAAGAAGATAAGTTCAGAATCTGGAATAAGCATTGTCAAAGTTCTGGCGTCAAAGATGGGGTTCGGGAAAATATATGCTGAGGAGATCTGCTTTAGAGCAGGAATTGAAAAGAGCAAGGTAAATCTCACTGATTCCGATATTACTTCTTTGATAAGAACAATTAATGAGTTAAAGAGTGAAAAATCAGAAGGCCTTGTATATATTAAAAGAGATAAAGGTGTAAATGCTTTGGAGGAGGCAGGCAGGATAAGAGAAGAAATTAATTCCCAAAGTGAATGCAGTATAATAAGATTAAAAAACTTTGAAAATCCCAAAGGCAGATACAGAATAAAAGAATTTGCCAGTTTTTTTAACGCTTTAACTTACCTGTATGGAGAGGATATTATTAATGAAAAGAAAGAGGAGAAGACATCTTACAAAGAGGAGGTAATAATAAAGAAGCAAAGTGAAAATCTGAATAGGTTAGTAAGAGAAACTGAAGAAAATAAAGAATTCGGAGAGGCAATATACTCTCATTACGATAAAATTAATGAAGCATTAAAACTTGTTAAGAGTGTTATTGAAGAAAAATCCAAAAATCCCGACAAGATTAAAAAAATAAAAGAAAAGAATAAGAATATCAAAGAAGTAAATCTAAAAGACAAGTATTTTATAATTGAAGTTTAACAATAAACAATTATATAAGCAAAGATTAAAAAACAGGTAATGTAATAAAAAAGAAGAGCAGTAAAAGTATAACTTAAAAGATAAATATAAACAGGACAAATGAAAAACAACCCCTCATTTGGAAGTTCTCAGGATTTTATTGAGAAGGAGTTGAAACCTAATATACTGTGGGCTCTCCTCCTCAATACTCTAAATGCATTATTTCTTGTCCTCCTGTTAATTATAATATTCAAGATTCCAGCCATCATAACAGGTGAAGATGTATTAAAGATACTCATTGAAGGCCTTAACCTATCAGGATTAATGAGTTTGGATTACGCTAAGATAAGTTACGGATTAAAAGGCATACTGGTATTCGGTGCTGCTCTCTATGTGCTTACAGAAATGATGAGCATAGGTGATAAAAAAATTTTATTTGAAGACAATAAGATAGTATACTCTTCAGGTGGGTTCGCAAAAAACAAAAAGATTAAAAGGTACAGTGATATAGTTAAAGTCCGTTACGAGCCCCATCTTTTCAATGTTGGTAAAATAATTCTTGATACATATGATGTTACGAAACCCATTATGATTGATTATGTAAGACCTTTAAATAAGAACTTTGAGGATTTAAAAGAGATTATAACAAGGAATATGACCGCAGAAGTAAGCAATAAGTTAAAGAAAGCAACAAATGGAGAAATAGAAGAGACAAGCGTTAACAATATTATTGAATTGCTCAAAAAAGAGAGTGTAAATAAGGATGATGTGGTTCATACACTTGTAAATGTTTCAGAGAACCAAGCAGGTCCTGAAAAGAAAGACATATTTAAAACAGTTCTTTTAGAACTGGTGCGGACAAGAAGAATAAGCAGAGATACTCTTAATGAAGTAATAAAAGAATTGAAAGAAAAAGGTCTTTTGAGCATGGAGGATATTGGGGATATTGTTGATTTGAAATTTGAAACAGAAGAGAAGTATATGGGCATTTAAGTGATAAGTGATATTGGCACTGTTGGATTTGACTGAATAATGAGTAATCAATCAAATAAAAAGTTTTAAAACATAATACCTTACCTTTCTTATAATGTTTGTCAGAATCAAAAAGCGCAGGAACAAGAAGGGCTTCTACGAGTACGCTTATTTAGTTAGAAATGTATGGACAAAAAAAGGAGCCAGGCAGAGAGTTACAAAATACCTGGGGAAGGTTATTACGATAGGTGAGAATGAAGAAAAGATAAACTTTGAACTAAAAGACCTGCTCGATAATGACTTAAAAGGGTTCATAATGAATCTTTTTGAAATAGAACTTATGAAGATGGACTTTATTGAGAAAGAGGGGGTATTTAAAAACAATAAACTTGGATTGAGTATAAACCTCAAAACTCTCGAGTTCAAAACTAAAAGTGGAAAGGAATTTGTTTTAAAATCAAATGAGGGTTTTATGTGTAAGGATACTATAAAAGACCTCTTATTGTTTATAGACCATTACACGAAAGAAGAAATAAAAAGAATAAGCCCTGCTAACAATGAGAAAGGAGAATTTGAGACGAGGAGAGAACTGACAAAGGAATTAGCGAGTAAAATGCTTGAATCAGGACTTCCTGCAAATGAGAATTATTTTATAATGATGCATGAAAAATTACAGAAAATAATGAATGAACACAAAGAAAAAATGAAGGAAAACACAAAAGAAGAGGAAGAAGATGAGTTTTACTATTAAGAAAGAATTCAATAGTTCAAGAATAGGGATATTAAAGACAAAGCACGGAAATATTGAAACCCCCTTCTTTATGCCTGTTGCGACAAAGGCAGCTGCAAAGTTCATAACAGGAGAAGAGTTGAAAGATATAAGTGCAAAGGCGATAATCAGCAATTCATTTATGCTTTACTTAAAACCAGGGATTGACTTGTTGAGTAAAATAGGCGTGCACAAATTCATGAACTATAACGGAGCAATATTTACCGATTGTGGAGGATTCCAAAAATTAAGAAGTGTCTTCCTGAAGGTTGATAATTATGGGATACATTTTAAGAGTCCTTTTGACGGAGGTAAGCATTTGATAACTCCAAAAGCGATTGTTGACGTACAATACAAACTTGGAAGTGATGTGGCTATGAGTTTAGATGATTGTTCTCCTTATAACTCAACAAGAGAAGAAACAATATCTGCTATGAAGAGGACTCATCTCTGGGCAAAGGAGTCACTTGAAGAGTTTGTTAGGTTAAAAGAGGAAGAGAATAATATGGATATGCTCTTATTTGGTATATTTCAAGGAGGTTTCTTCCCTGATTTGAGAGAGGAGAGTGTTAAATACATAAATGAGTTGAATGTAAAAGGCAAGAAATTTGACGGTATTGCAATTGGTGGTCTAAGAATTGGAGAGCCAATAAAAGAAACAATAAACATGCTTAAAGTAAGTATGAAGTTCATAGACAAAACAAGACCTCACTATTTAATGGGTGTTGGAAACCCAGCAGATATAATAAGAGCAGTAAGATTGGGAGTGGATATATTTGACAGTGTTTATCCCGTCGAAACAGCAAGGCATGGGAACCTCTTCACATCAAAGGGTAAAGTAAACATAAAAAAAGCAATATATAAAAGTGATTTAAGTCCCTTAGATGAGGAATGTGGATGCTTTGTCTGCAAGCACTACACAAAGGCGTATTTGCATCACCTTTTTAAGACAAAAGAACCTCTGGCTCAGATGCTCGCTGTTTATCATAACCAGTATTTTATGCAGAGATTTATGAACAGGGTCAAAGAAGCAATAAGGGAGGAAAGTTTAGACAAACTGGAGAATGAGATCGTCAAGAAGTACGAAACTCCGTAAGCAATAAGTTCTGTATTTCTATTTTTCTAATGTACAAAAAGTGTAGCTTAAATGTCAAATTAAGATATATTAACCGAAAGATTTAAATATTACTACCTTTTAGTAGTTAATATGTCATTAAAGGGGAGAATAAAGAAGGGAACGTTGATTGGTTTAACCTCAGTGTTGTTAGCCAGTTGTTACTTCAACACCAATCCTAAAAAGCTTAATAAGAAAAATATTCCTCACGAAACTCAAGGGATTTATTGTTCAACAGGGAATGAAGTGACAGAGTTAAAACTTCCAGGGGAGTATGAATTCTTACATAAAATAAGAGAAGCATACGATAAAGCTCTTGCGAGTTTAAGAAACAAAGGTAAAAGCATAGATGAGATAACTGGAGAAAACAAAGTTAGAACTCTGGGAGCTCTCGCTGAGGAAACTCCCTACTTAGAGGGATTAAATGATATGAAGGAAACTTATTCTAACAAAGAAAGTAAAAATACGGTTAATGGGATCGTAGGAAAGGTTAGCAAGAGTGAGCATACAAACGAGAGCATGACAATAAGAGATAACAAAAGAGACCTGGATGATATTCTTAAGGAGTTCAGCAGGAATGATATAATTATTTACAAAAGATTAATGCCTTATATGGACTATGTAAAAAAATTAAGTGAAGCCGATTTTATATATCATGTAAGTGGCAAAGAGGTTCGTATTAAGATTCTACAAAAGTTTTTCGATAAGAATCATAGAGAGGACCTGTATTATTATATCTTAGGACTTGCCGCAGTTGAGAGTAGTGGTGTAAAGACAGCATTCAACGCAGGCGGAAATGCTAATGGCATAATACAGATGACACCAATAGGACTTGAACAAGTTAATAACTCAATATCAAAATACGGCATTGAAATAGAGATGCCGGACGGCTCAATAGAAAAATTAAATCAGATGACAATGAAAGAGATGTATAATCCAAAAAAAGCATTTAAAGCAGCTCTTTTTTTACTAGATGACCTGGGAGAGATATTCCATGCTAAAAATGCCAAAGAATTATCAGGTGATTATTCAGCGACTCAATACAATCCAGAAGCAGAAAATAGATATTATAATAAGTTAAATAAGTATGCAGAAACATTTAAAGGAATGGATAAAGTGATAAAAAAATCAAGAGAGACAGGAGTCGGACAACAGAATTAAGTTAAGCGAATTCTGAGTAAAATAAATTTGATTACTTCATCTTAACATCCCAATCATAAGGTATTTTCTTCGTGTCAAAAGGCAACCTGAATTCATCAGGTCTTTTCCTATTGTATTTTTCTGTTGGAATATTAACGAGAATCGCCTCATCTTTTGACACGCATTTGAAACCGTGCCAGACCCCCTTTGGAATTTTAACAAGAACAGGGTTAAAATCTCCTACAAAGAATTCATCAACTTCTTTGAATGTCTTTGAGTTCTCCCGTCCATCGAACAAAACGAGTTTTATCATTCCTTTTATACATGTTATAAAATCATCCTGCTTTTTATGGAGATGCCACGCTTTAACAACATTAGGATAAGCAGTTGTTATATAGACCTGGCCAAACTTTTCAAATATAGCATCATCTTTTCTAAGAATTTCCATCAACCTACCGCGCTCATCACATATAAAATTCAATTTCTTGACTGAAACACCCTTTATCATTTTATGGAGAGTATAGTTTAATTGGTTCTATTTAAATGTTCTTCTTGTTCTTGCTCTATAAACTAGTCGGATTAAAACCTTTATCTTTTAAGAATTTCTTAAACTCTGACAACAAGTCAGGTCTCTCAAATGAAAACTCAAGGATTGTTCTCAAATAGTTGACAGGGTCTCCTACAGTCAACCATCTGCCTTTAATCTTATGAGCATAAATTTGCTTGTCCTTATTCATAGCCCTCAAAGCATCTGTAAGCTGTATCTCATTGTTTTTACCTGGCTTTGTCTTTTCAAGATAATCAAATATTTCTGGGGTCAAAACATATCTCCCCAAAACAGCTAAATTAGAGGGGGCTTCTTTTATACTTGGTTTTTCAACTAAATCCTCAACCAGGAAGAGATCATCCTGACCATTAATCTTCTTCGCTTTAATAACTCCATACCTATTCACTTTCTCTTTTGGAATCTGTTCAACAGCGATTACTGAAGAATTGAGTTTTACTGAATGCTCAATCAATTCTTTTGTGCAGGGAATCTTTGATTTCACGATATCATCTCCAAGCATAACGACAAATGGTTCGCCGTTCATATGCTTTTTAGCTTTAAGTATAGCATGGCCCAATCCGAGTGCCTCTTTCTGCCTTATGTAATGAATATCAGCAAGGTTTTCTATCCTTTCAAGTTCTTTGAGAAGGTTGAGTTTACCCTTTTGTTTAAGTATGTGCTCCAACTCAAATGCTTTGTCAAAATGGTCTTCAATCGCTCTTTTACCACGACCAGTAATGATAAGAATATCATTGATACCTGAATTAACCGCTTCCTCAATAATATATTGTATTGCAGGTTTATCTACAATGGGCAACATCTCTTTCGGCAATGCCTTTGTTACAGGGAGAAATCTCGTACCTAAACCCGCGGCTGGTATAACTGCTTTCCTTACTCTCATAAAAACACCTCCTCCTTTTATACTCCCAATCTATAAAAAAGCAGAGTAAACTCAATTTATTACCTTATTCATCCACTACTTTATATAATTTATCATACTTTATCATACAAATAATGTTTTAGCAGATAAAAAGTGTAACCACAACATTTAAATACAACCTATTTTGCCATAATCTTAGACGGTCATAGTGGTCTGGTTCCACCCGATCCCATTTCGAACTCGGAAGTTAAGCAGCCAACGTTCCACACTGTACTGCTCTTAAGAGCGGAAACTGTGGAAAGCCGTCACC
>CAYLQB010000016.1:0-17149 GCA_964385745.1 uncultured Methanosarcinales archaeon | reverse complement strand
GGAATCCGCTTTGTTCTTTACAGTAAGCATAATGAGTGTGTAGTGATAGTCAGTAAAAACCTGGTTTATCGAAATACATCAATGTTCAAATTATTTTCTTGCTTTCTCTAATTTTCCCTGTCTCAATCTTTCCAGGCTCTGATCATTGACTTTAATGACAGCCCATCTTATTCCGGAAAGGTCTCCTTTCTTTCTTCCCTTTGGTCCATGGACTCCGGTAACAAGAACTTCATCATGCTCGTCGATGAACTTTGATGCACCATCTCCTGGACAGAAGGCGGTTATTTGTCTCCCATTCTTGATAAGCTGAACTTTGACGCACTTTCTCATAGCAGAGTTCGGCTGTTTTGCTTCTATCTGCACTTTCTCTGTTACAATGCCTCTTGCCTGCGGAGCACCCTCTAAGGGATCTGACTTCCTCTTTAAGTTCATAATTCTTCTAACATACCAGCTGTCATTCCATCTCAGCTTTTTCCTTCTTTTTGCCAGTTTTGCTCCAGCATTTAATCCACGGGTTTTCTTTGCCATTTTTAAAAAGGGTTTTGTTTTTGTTTTTAAATCTTTTGGTTTAAGATTTGAGAGAATTTTATGATAAAGATGTGAAAGCTGAGTGAAAATATCTTATGGATTACGTGACTTATTCTTTACTTAACCTTTATCTCATTAATATCAAAGTATCTCTTGACAATCTCTTCATACTTTCTTAAATTTCCTGCGTTTTTCCCTATGAGAAGTCCTTTTGTTTTCCTGTCGTTGCTCTTTATAGTTATTATACCTGTTTCTTTGTCTTCAATAATTTCATCAGCTTTTAGAGGCATGATTAAGCTTCTGATAAAATTAGTTATCTGTGGAGAGTATTCGACTATTTTTATTCTCTTATTTAATTCTTTTTTTATTCTCTTGACATTTGCTCCGTCTCTCCCAACTGCTCTCCTTAACTGCAATTGAGGGACTATGAAAATCAATCTGTCATCTTCTTCTATGCAGTCCTTTACATCTGTCCTCGTTATTTTCTCAAAAAAGGACATGTATTTAAGCGTCTTCAAGTCGAATTTCTTTCTCATTAGAATTTCCTTTTAATATTATTGGAATTGTATTTATATTATTTTCTATTAATATTGATAAATCGTATAATGACCTGACTTATTCTTGCTTTCCTTTCAGTATTGCAAGGAAGGATATTGAGAATTGTTTTTTGCAGACAGCTCCAAGTTCTTCATTGAGCATGTCAAGTTTTATTACCGGGGTTCCAGTCAATTTACTGTAATATTCAATGTCCTCCAACAAGTCCTTTTTTGGATTTGAGGCAACGAATATTTTCTCTATTCTCTTTAACTTAAGGTTTTGGAGAACTCTCTTTGCTCCTATAATTAAATCGTCCTTTCCAACATGTTTTTTAATCTCTTTGATGCTGTCCTTCATGATTTCACCTATATACTTTTTAGTGTTAACCTTTCATTTTTAAAACTTTCTTTTTTACCATAAGGTTTTTAAATTTCTGCTTTTTCACCCTTCTGATGTTGTCTAATATTATCCCACTGTTAATTCTGTTCGCATTAGGTTATATCCTGAAAAAGTTAGGAGTATTCAGGGCTGAGGATGCTCGTTTCTTATTGAAGTTTGTTTTCTTCGTTTCTGCTCCTGGACTCGTATTGTATTCCTTTCCGAAGATAAGATTTGAATCTTCTCTCTTTTATCTTTCACTCATTGCAGTTCTGATAAGTTTAACCTGTTTCTTGCTATCGTCATTTCTCTTCCGTCTTTTCAGGTTCAGTAGGACAAGCAAAGGAGAGACAAAAGCAACTTTTATTATATCGACGATGATTATGAATACAAGCTTATTGGTTGCTGTTGCTTTTTCATTGTTTAATGCGGGGGGAGTTGTCCGGGCTCAAATGTTTGATTTTGGAAATGCGGTTATGGTTTTTTCTCTCGTTTATTTCATTGCTTCATATTTCAATCCTAAAAACATAAATTTGAATATGAACGAAAAATTTGTCAATGCCTTTTGGAATCTGCTGAAAGCACCTCCGTTATGGGCGATGGTAATTGGTATATTCTTAAGCGTGTTTAGTATTAATGTTCCCGCAGTTATTGACTCAACATTTAATTATTTAGGTGCTTCTTTGATTCCCCTTGTTCTGCTCTCATTGGGTATATACTTTGAGTTAAAAATAGAGAAACCCATATTGACACTAACTGCTGTCTCAACAAGAATTCTTTTTGGTCTTGGTCTGGGTTTTCTGTTTGCATTTATATTTAAGCTTCAGGGTGTTGACAAATTGATTGTGCTCCTGGGTGCGTCTGCTCCTGCTGGTTTTAACACTCTTGTTTTCTCATCAATAAATGATCTTGACGAGGGCCTGGGAGCAAGTATTGTATCCATGACTATTTTAATTGATATTTTCTTGATTCCTATTTTAGTTTCATTAATCTAAATACTTTTAGAAAGAGATATTCATTGAGATATCAAGCAGTTAATTTAGAGTATTAATTTAAAAATAATTACTCTTTTTTGCTCTTCTTCTGTATTTTCTTTAACTCCTCCTTTCTGACTTTAACTGCCAGACCGGGGAGTCCTGTCCCGACAGGTACGGGCTGGTTTACCATAACATTTTCTATGACAGAATTTAAGTTGTCAACTTCTCCCATTAGAGATGCCTGTATGAGCTGTTTCATAGGAGTTTCGAAAGAGGCCCTTGCTAAGACACTGGCTTTTTCTTTTACTATTCCATATCTTGTGATTCCTTCTACCTTTCCTAAGACGCACATGGCATCAGCCACCAGCATAATATGTCTTACATTAACATTAAGTCCCTGTTGTTGTATAACTTTGAAGACCTCTCTGACTATTGTTTCCCTGGCGGCTTCTATTCCAAGAACTTTCTCAACTTCAAAAATATCGTTTGAGGTTGTTCTTTCAGAATCAACAAAATCAATGTCTAAAACCTCTTTGAGGTTTGTTCCTGCTGTTATAATGACATATTCGTCTTTTCTCTTGATTGGAAGAACATAACTTATGTGCTTTACACCTGAAACAAAGACCTTCTTTAACTTCTCTTTAAGGGCGTAAATCTCATTCAGGTTTTCTGTGCTCTGCTTTTTGTTTACTACAATAATTTCATCTTTCTCTTTGATTTTTATTCCCTTCACAGTTTTCTTTATCGCATTAATGACTTTATCCTTTGTTAGTTCATGTTCTTCAAGCGATTCCTTTCTTAGTGTTATTTCCACACTCATATCTGCTATGTTAATGTAAAACTCCTGTGCAAGTTCTCCAAGGAGTGTTTGCTTTAGTTTCGCTGCAATCTTCACCAAATCCTTACCTTTGGAGTAAGGTTTTTTCAAATAAATCTCCATCATTGGAGTTGATATTGATTTTCTTCCATCAAAGATTTCTATGATTCTCGGTAGACCTGTTGTAACATTCATTTCAGAAACACCTGCGAAGTGCTTTGTGTTAAGCGTCATTTGTGTGCCTGGTTCTCCTATTGATTCTGCGCTCACTATACCAATGCTTTCACCTGGTTCTATCTTCATCTCTTCATATTCTTTGAGTATATTTTCCATTATGGCTTTTACTTTCTTGTCGCTTGTTCTGTCTGGAATCTCTTTCTTTGCCTCTTCGATTATGTTCTTTGGAAGTTTTTTTGAATATTCCCCAATTATTGAATTTTTGTTCATATTATCACCTTATTGATATCATATACATTTTTTTGATACTCTCCTTAATTGATAATTAATTTGACTGATTATTTTTTGTTGAGCGTTTCCCTGACTATCCTCTTAACGTTTAAGTTTCCACCTTCTGATTTCGAAACATCAATGGAGTCGTCCCCGAATTCAAACTCAACAATTCTGTTGTTCGAATCCCTTACTGTATAATCATATTCTACTTTTACATCCTGTAAAGCATTGGCTAATCTTCTGTAAAGATAACCTGACTTTGGAGTTCTTAGTGCAGTATCCATCAAGGAGTCCCTTCCAGTTATGGCTGTGAAGAAGAATTCTTTTGGATTCAGGCCCTTCTTAAAACTGCTTCTGATAAAACCATGTGCTTCAGGACTTAAGTCACCTTTTTTGAAGTGTGATAATGTTCTGCCTGAATATCCATAACTTATTCTCCTGCCTCTCAATGCCTGTTGTCCAACAACGGCAGCCATTTGAATAACATTCAATAATTTTCCCCTTGCTCCAGATTCTATCATAAGCATAGTGCTTGTTTTATCATTAACATTATCTTCAATTATCTTGCCTATCTTATCTCTCGCTTTGTTAAGTTCCTCTAAGATGTACAATTCAAGTGTATCTGCGAGTGTTCTTCCAGGCAAGGCCTTCATTTTTTTGCTTCTGTATTCTCCTATTAATTCATCAACTCTCTGGTTCGCTTTTGTCATAATCTCATTCATCTCTTCCTTTACTTTTTCAGGAAGGTCTGTATCTGATATTAAATTGGTCATTCCGTAGTGCAGCAAAACCATTATGCCAAGTCGTGAAATATAACCAATAATCTCGAATGTTTTTTCATTTCCATACTTCTTATGTAAAGTTCTAAGCATAAGTCCGGATTCAACTCCAATACTTGACTTATCTATAACTCCCTCCTTTAACTGACCGTTTTCGATTAGCACTTTTCCTCCTGACTTTGAAGTTCCTTCATAATTAAAATCGTCTGGAAGCACAACGCTGAATACTTCCTTACCGTCAATCATCTTTTTATGAGGTAATTTAGATAAATCATCAATGCCTGCCTCATAGAGTATTTGGGCAACATCTTCCCTTTTTAATTTGAGGTATTTTGTTAATAGATAATTTCCTGATATCGAGTCCTGAATACATCCCATAACACTTAATCCGTATCTTGGGCTTATGGTCTGGGTATTAACATTCATAAGAAGTTTTGCCTCTGCTATTGCCTCTTCTGTCTGTGGAACGTGTAAGTTCATCTCATCACCGTCAAAATCGGCATTGTATGGATGACAGACAGACGGGTTGATTCTCAATGTTTTGTATGGGAGGACCCTTACTCTGTGAGCCATCATACTCATCCTATGCAGAGAGGGCTGTCTATTGAATAGAACAATATCTCCATCCATTAAATGCCTCTCAACAATATAACCAGGTTCTATCTCCTCAAGCAATTCTTCTTTAATCTCGTCTGTGACCTTTTTCTTCTTTCCGTCAGGTCTCACAACATAATTTGCTCCGGGATATTTTTTTTGTCCATTCTTTACGAATTTTTTCAGGTAATCAATATTTAGTTCAGTAACTCTCTCTGGAACTGTGAGTTTTATAGCCATGACAAATGGAACTCCTACTTCATTAAGTTCTAATGTAGGATCAGGACTGATGACTGTTCTTGCAGAGAAGTTTGTTCTCTTACCAGCAAGGTTGTGTCTTATTCTTCCATGCTTGCCCTTTATCCTCTCTGTCAATGTTTTGAGTGGTTGTCCGCTTCTGTGTCTTGCAGGAGGAAGTTGTGCAACATTATTATCAAAGAAGGTTGTCACATGGTACTGTAATAATTCCCATAAATCCTCAATAATGATTTCAGGGGCACCTGCTATTATATTCTCCTGTAATCTTTGATTTATTCTTACAATATCACCTAACTTATGGGTTAAATCATCTTCGCTTCTTTCACCTGATTCTAATGTTATACTTGGTCTCATAGTTACCGGTGGAATAGGCAGTAATGTCAGAACAGACCATTCAGGTCTTGCGACTTCAGGATTTATTCCAAACAAAGGCAGGTCCTCATTTGGTATCTTCTCCAAACGCGCCCTAACTTCGATAGGGGACATTTTTCTTCCGTCTGCGATGAATGTTGTTGGTTTTTCAAGAATTATTTTTTCCTGCTTTGCACCGCAATGAGGACATTTCTTAACATCCTTCATTTTTGATATTATCTCACTTACTTTTTCTTTTACAGCTTCGACTCCTTTTTCTTCATTCAGCTTTTCAAGCTGGGTAATATACATCTTAATTTTTTTGCTGTCCAGAAGGGGTCTGCCACATTCAGAGCAGGTGCTTCTTAACAAATCATAGATAATGTTCACAAATTTGATATGAATGACAGGTCTCGCCAAGCTTATATAACCAAAGTGACCCACGCACTCTTTTAAGCTTCCCCCGCAGGTCTTGCATTTTAATCCAGGATCAATAACGCCCATCCTTGTATCCATTAAACCGCCGTCGACAGGATATCCCTCATTGTCATACAGTTCAGGAGTTATAATTCTTACTGCAGCCATCTTTTCTATCATCTTCGGGCTTAGAAGTCCAAAAACAATCTTGTCTATTTTTTTATAAATATATGGTTGTTGATTATTCATTACTTACCACCTGTGTTTTAGTTTAATATTTTGTTTTCAAAACAAACTTTGGATAAAGACCTAATGCCTTCAATTCGTCAGTCAATAATTTGAAAGCATAACTTATTTCTATGTAGTTAATCTTTGCCTTATCACCGCATATTGGGCAGAATGCCTTGTTCTTATAGTAATTATGAATCGCTATCATTCCGCAATTTTCACATACAGGAACGACAACCTTGTCAGAATCAAATCTTTCCTTTAACAGCAGAGAAGTTCCATGAGCGACAAAACAATCCTTTTCCATTTCTCCAAGACGGAGACCTCCCTCCTTCGCCTTTCCTTCAGTAGGTTGTCTTGTGAGAAGCTGGATTGGGCCCTGGGCTCTTGCATGTATTTTATTTGCTACCATATGTTTCAATCTCATATAATACATGTCACCCACGAATATCTTTACCTGGAGCATTTCCCCTGTTTCTCCGTTGTACATTGTTTCTGTTCCATCCTCTCTAAATCCCAAGCTCAGAAGTTCCTTCCTTAAATCGTATTCATCTTCACCGGCAAATGCAGTTCCGTCAACATATCTGCCAGCCAGAGCACCCACCTTGCCAGCTACTAATTCTATTAAATGTGCGACTGTCATTCTACTTGGAATACTGTGAGGACTGAATATTATATCCGGAGTAATTCCTGATGCAGTAAAAGGCATGTCTCCTGGATCAACAATTAAACCAATAACTCCTTTCTGTCCGTGTCTGCTCGTGAATTTATCCCCGAGTTCCGGGATTCTTGAATCCCTGATTTTAACCTGAACGAGTTTATTTCCTTCCTGATTCTCAGTTATAACAACAGAATCAACAATACCTTTTTCTCCGTGCATCATTGCAACTGAGCTCTCTCTCTTTATTCCGGATGTTAAACTGAATTTGTCGAGTCCGCCCAGGAATCTTGGAGGACTTGTCTTGCCAATAACAACATCTCCCTCCGAGACCTTTGCCTCTGGATAAATAATTCCGTCTTTCTCTAAGTACCTGTAATCATATTCTGACCTGTAACCCCTCACATCTTTGTCAGGGATACAAATCTCATCTGTTAATCCTCCAGGATACCGGAGTTCTTCTGTAATTGCGGGTCTGAAGTAAGTGCTTCTTCCAAGACCACGGTCTATTGAGGCCCTGTTCATGATTATAGCATCTTCCATATTATAACCTTTGAAACTCATTACAGCAACGACGACATTTTGTCCTGCAGGGTGTTTTTCATAACCAAGCAGATCGTGCATAACTGTTTTGACTATAGGAATCTGTGGGTAATGTAGAATATTGACATCCATATCAATTCTTAACGGGAAATTGGATATGTAATCACCAATTGCCTGCTTCTGATTCTTTGAGCCGATGTTTAACCTCGCACTCTGTGTGTGATTACTGAATGGAACCAGGCCGGTTGTCGGAGTAAGCATGGCAATAGGGCTTATTTCAAGATGAGTATGCTCAGGAGTTAATTCTTCGGGATAAAATGCTACGAGTGCATTCTCTTCCTCAGCAGCATCTAAGTATTCTATTACCCCCTGATTAATGAGGTCTGACCATTTGAGAGTGCCGTCACGGAGCATTTCAATTCTTTTTTCAGTTAATAACGGTTTTCCGTCTTTCACAACAATTAGCGGCCTCCTTAATCTTGAACGTCCTGCTTCAATATAGACCTCATTTATTCTGCTATCATAGAATATGTTCACTTCTTTTGGCAGGGCAGAGTGTCTTCTCTCATCTTTTACTTTGCTTGCAAATTCTTGAGGATTATCAACCTTTCCAATAAATTTTCCATTTAAAAAGACATCAGTCATTATCTCACCTTTTAATTTGTTGATTAAAACGATTGAACTTGAATGTTCTGATTGAATATTTTTATTGTCCTGATTCACGCTTTATTCTTTGTTTAGTTCATCTACACTCTTTAACCCAAGGTTCTTTAATTTTCTTATGACACTTGATTCGCTGACATCTGAACTTGTTATATCAGCAAGCATTGCAAGATTTTTCTTTAGTCCAATTGATGTTCCTTCTGGTGTTTCTATTGGACCTAATCTTCCGAGATGAGTCGGATGAAGTTCTCTCGCCTCTAAATTTTCCTGAGTTGAACTTAACAAGCTTACCACCCTCTGCAAGTGGGACATTGTTTCCAAAAAGTTTAATCTCTGCATTCTTTGGGAAACACCCTTTCTTGCACCGACCCAGACACCGGTTGCCATTGCACTATAAGTTCTCTGGGTTAAGAGTTTATCACGGATAATCACCCTTAAAGATGGAATCTTCCCTCTCTTGACTATTCTCTGGAAATTGTAGAGCATATCATCAATCAGTATTCTGATGTTAACCCTGAATAATTCAGCCAATAAATCACCACTCATCTTAACTCTCTTGTTTGCATAGTGGTCTTTGTCATCTACGGGGATTCTTCCTCTCGATGTGATTATGAATTTTTTGAGCATTTTACATAAGTTATATGCTTTGTAAATTCTATCTGATCTTGAGTTTCCAACATTGGGCAGAAGATACTTGTCAAATATGTCCTGTATTCTTTGAATTCTTATCTCCCTTGTCTGTGTTATTCCAACTTTTTTTGCAATAAAATCAAATGCGTCCTCTGATGTTTTTATGTCTGAGAACTCGTAGAGATTTACCATTACATCATCAAACTGCTCTTCAGAACTCACGAACCTCATGATATCCTGGTCTTTTGTTAGTCCGAGGGCTTTGAGCACAATAATAAGGGGAACTCTGTGGACTCTTGTGAATGTTAAGTAGAAGATTCCATCTTTAAATCTTTCAAGAGTATGGGGTATTTTGAAAGAGCCACTCTCTGAGAAGATTTTTCCGACATAACTACTTGGACCTGTCTCTGTCTTTGTCACCATGAACTTATTTGATGCAAGGTCTTCTATCTTAACTATAACTTTCTCACTTCCGTTGATTATGAAATAACCGCCGGGGTCGTCAGGGTCTTCTCCCTGTTTTATGAGTTCTTCTCTTGACAAGCCATGAAGATGGCAGTAGTTTGATTTGAGCATAATGGGAAGGTTGCCTATCTGTGCTTTGAAACTCTCTCTCTGAACTCCATCTATGTGGGCGCTTACTGTTAAGAATATTGGTGCAGAATAAGTCAGTTTTCTTAATCTTGCTTCTATCGGGAATATCTGTCTCACGCTTCCGTCTGCCTCTATTGTTTCCGGTTTTGTAATCCATATTTTATCCAGTTTGATTTTGAAACTCTCAATGTTATGCGGAATAATTGTTGGTTCAATCTCATTGTTGCTGTCTATAATTTTTTGAAGTTCATTATCAACAAAAGAATTAAAAGAATTTATGTCTGACTTTACGAGGGATGTTTCCTCAAAAAACTTTTTTAATAAAATTTCAGATGTTTTATTCACTTGAAACCACCACCCTATAATATATTGATTCGCCTGCAGTTTGGCTATTTCTTTTGATTCTTATTATGTCACCTACTTTTACATTTAAGTGTTTTATAGCCGGATCATCTTTCATGATTCTGGGCAATTCTTTGATACTGACATTGTGCTCCTTTAGAAGTTTTTCTTTCTCCTTTTCAGAAAGTTTTGTGTGTTCAGGAACCAGAATATGTTTAATGAATTTTTTCATTTTATCTCCCTCAAATTGTATGCTTTACACATGCTCTTCTTCGCCTGAATTTAAGCGAAACATAAACGGGCCGGACGAGATTCGGACTCGCGACAACCGGATTAAAAGTCCGGTGCTCTGTTGCCCACTCTTTATTAGAGTTCCAGGCTGAGCTACCGGCCCTTTTATAAATTTTTCCTAACTTTCATGTTTAAAATACAAAAAAATAAAAACGCCCCGGCCGGGATTTCCGAAACAAAGCTATTAACTGTGCTGTCGAACCCGGGTCAGAGCCTCGACAGGGCTCTATGATAGGCCACTACACCATCGGGGCGTTTAAACAGTCATCAGGCAGAGTTATCTCTCTTAATGTTAAACTAGTTTTATTTAGCCGTTTTAGCCAAAAAGAAAGATTGCTCCACCATCAATATAAGGCAACTATACCTCTTTATAAATGTTTTGTTTCTTTTATTATCTGTTAATGCACTTAGTAAATAAAAATAGTTATAACAACATTTAAAAAGTAAGTGGTTTTTTTCCTTAGAATGTCTCACGGAAAAATTAAAGCAGTCATATTTGATTTTGGAGGCGTATTTGCCTATGATGTTTTTCCTTTTACTGTAAAAGATATTGCTAATGCTTTCAGGGTAAGTGAGTCAGAAGTCAAATCTGCTCTTAAGGATAATTCTGTGAAAGAATTTGGTAAAGGAAATATTTCTGAAGAAGAATTCTGGAAGAGATTCTCTAAAATTCTTAACAAATCCCTGCCTGAGAATTACAATGAATTGTTAATAAAATCTTATAAAAAATATTCTCACATTGATGGAAAGATGAAGAAACTCGCACTTTACTTAAAGAAGAGAGGTTATAAAATTGCTGTTTTATCCAATACTATTTCCCCGCATATGAACTTTAATTTAGAAAGGGGAAGATTCTCACTGTTTGATGTTGTGGTGCTTTCTCCTCAAGTTCATTGTGCTAAGCCAGAAAGAAAGATATATGAAGAAACCTTAAACAGATTAAATGTCTCCCCTGAGGAAGCAGTATATTTTGATAATAAAGAAGAATATGTTCTCTACGCGAAGAAGCTTGGAATCAAGGCCTTTTTATTTACTGGCTATAATCTGGCTGTGGATGACTTGGAAAAATTAATTCATTTAAATTTAAAAAATATTCAATAAATATTCAACAAAAAGTTATATGAGAAAACTTTATATAAGAATTGTTAAATCTGTTTATTATTGCTTAAACCCCGCCTAGCTCAATGGTGGAGCGTCCGGCTGTAGATTCCTGCAGACAGTCATTAATTTGATAGGATGAAAGCAGGATAGTCGGAGTAGTCACCGGAAGGTCCCCGGTTCGACCCCGGGGGCGGGGACTTATTATTCTTATCTATTATTCTTATCAATAATCAGTGTGAATAGAACACAAGATTTTATTATTCTTAGAACTCAAACAAACTCAAACATATTTTACATAAACATCCTTATCTTTTCCTGCTTCTAAATATATTTTCCTTGTATTCTCTCTTGGATTTTCTGTTGCCCCTGCTTCCCCCTCTTCGTGCAGTCTCCCTGATTTAACATTTAACTTTACATTTAGGTCTCTTAATCTCATAACAATATTTCCTTGGGATTTGACTGTTAAATAATAACCCTGTTCTGGGAAATCATTTAATTCTTTTTTTAGTTCTTCCTTGAATGTATCAAGGTAACCTGCGAGTCCTTTAAGCCGTTCTTTCACTCTATTCCTTTTGTCCTCTTCTGAATTTCCTGCTTCCTTACTGAACGATGATTCTAGCAAGTACCTGTCATTTTCACCCTTAATTTTTCTTTTGTTCTCTGTGTAGTCCCTTATTTTTAGATTGCTGAGATTATTTATTAACTCATCCAAACTTGTTTCTTCACTCATAAAATCCGGTCTGGTGTCCATTCTGAGAGAATTTAGTAAATAGGATAATACATTTATCTTGCTCTCATTGTCGTGAACCATTTTTGATGCATACTCAACCTGAGAGACAAGAGCACTGAAATTATGCAGGTTTGTTTTTTCGTTGTGCAGTATACTGTCGAGGTTGTGAAAATCTATTATTTCCATATGAGAATATGTATTCTCACCCTGGTATGGACCTCTTACCGGTTCTTCACCTAAGTAACCTCTTTTAATCATCCCTAACAGGAGCAGATAATTTGTCTCTCGCTCTAATATGTCTCCTCCTCTTGTAAGTATAATCTTTTTTATTCCGTACTCTAAATTATATAATCTGTTAATCATGCCTTTTTCTTTGTCACTGTCCATCTGTTCAGGCTTGAAATCTATAAACACATCTCCTGCTGAGATTATTGCAGACGGCTGACTTACAACAACATCAGTCCTGTTGCTGTAAAATCTGTCATTTAAATATAAAGGATGGTCAACCACAAATATTTTTTCGACAGGTCTTTTCACGGCAGAATCTTTTTTGGTCAACACAAGGTTGCCCTTTCTGTGAAATAGTTTAAAGCGGGAATGGTCTGTTTTAAATTTGAACTTTGAGTTATACTTTTCTTCATATGATGTCATTTTGGGATCCCTTATTTTTCGCAGTTATCATAACTTTATATTCTTTTCTTTATAAATATTTGTCAAATCTTTAATTAGAATCATATTTAAATTACTCCATAGTGGTGATAATAGAAAATTTTATATACTGCTTCTGCTTGATTTAAGGATTACAATGTCAGAAGCAAAATCTTTAGATAAACTTGTAGATTCAGGGGTTAGATTCCTAAAAAAAATTAAAGATAGGGGAGACAAGAAGCACGTTTTAATTTTTGCACTCCCTGAGGATAAAAAATTAGGACTAGAAAAATGGCTAAGTCAGTATCCTGAATATGTCCATGGTAATATAGACAGAGCTCTTAAAGAATGGCAGGAGTTAAGTAAAAACTTCAATCTAAGTTTCCAGATGTCTCCAGATGTCTTATATAAAATCGCTAACATCTTAAGTCCACCGCCAGATAAATACAGTAAAGAGCAGATTCAGGAGTTCCTTGATATTATAAGTAAAAATGATGCTGTGTTGAAGGAATATAATCGCTTTATTCCCAACTTAGGATTATTTGTGTCTGCTCTAATCAATAAGAAAGTAGGAGAAAATGATGGGATTAAATTGAAGATTCCCGAGAATCTTCGCCTGGATTATTTTGGCTCGTACTTAAAAGCTTATCACTTGATAGTAAGCAGGGGTTCTCTTGGAGACCATTTTGGTTATAGGATGCAATCGAATGCCTTAATTGAACATTACGGCAATGTAGGTAATTATGCAGGTAATGAAGCAGGAGGATACTTTTATACAGATACATTAGATGCTGCTCTGTTATGGATTTATGGAAATATAAAGGACTTTGGAGGAGCATTCCTGGGAAATACTGTTCTACATGTTATAGGAAATACAGGAAAATCTCTCGGTTACTCGGCTAATGGAGGGAAAATTATTGTGAAGGGAAAGATAGAATCGATTGCAGACAGTTGCAATACTTCTATTGCCACTATTTAGATAAACTCCTCTTAACGACAGCACTTTGAGTAATTACCTGATGACACAGAAGATTTTTATAAAATAAAAATATTCAGCCCTATGATGAAAGAGCTAATAGAAATAAGAAAGTTCTTGAAAGATAAATCAAATGATAAAGCCAGAAATAGTTGGAGAAGATTTGTTCCCGGTTCTGAAAAACTTTATGGGGTCTCTCTTGCTGAGATAAATAAGATTGTTCTAAGATATAAGTCAGGCGGATTTGAACTTGTTAAGGAATTGTGGAATAATGGCTATTTAGAAGAAAGAATTTTGGCAGCGAAGATTTTAGGTAAAATATGTAAAAAGAATCCTGAATTAACTCTCAATTTACTAAATAAATTTACTAATGACATTGAAGATTGGGCTGTTTGTGATACTTTAGCAACCCAGGCAATTAGACCAATCATTAAGATAAAACAAAAAGAGATTTTTAAACTTTCAAAGAAACTAATAAAATCAAAAAATCCCTGGAAAAAGAGATTTGCGATTGTTTTGCTGATTAATTTCAAGAAAGAAAAATCCTTGAAAAAAGAAATCGAGAGCATAATAAAAGAAGTTGAGGATAAAGACGACAACAGGTATTATGTTAAAAAGGCGGTATTGTGGATAAAAAGGAGTTTAAAGGGTTCAAAATAAGCTTGGGAAGCAACGAACTATTTTTCAACTGCAATTGGCGCTGTAATAGGAGGTCTGATTGTTGTCAGGTTTGGTTTTAATACAATCTTTGTAATAATGGGATTGCTTAATTTCGCAAGTGCATTATACATATATTATTTACCAAGGAGTATCTTTTAGTCGGCTTGTTGACTATGTTTCTATTTTCCTATATTATAATGAGAAGAGTATATCCCTTAATAAATCTGTTTAAAACCAAACTTTTAATAATTAAAGATGTATCACTCCTGATATGTCTTACAAAGAAGTAACAGCAGGAATGGGCAAGGATGAATTCCTGGATGAGATAAAAAAACTCAATCCAAAAGCAGATATTAAACTCATAAGTGAAGCATATGACCTTGCGAAGAAGATGCATGCTAATCAATTAAGAAAATCTGGTGAGCCCTACTTTGTTCATCTGACAGAGGTCGCTTATCTCGTTGCCCAGCTAAAGAGCGATACTCAAACAATAATTGCCGCTTTGCTCCATGATACACTTGAAGATACAAGATTAAGACCTTCTGAAATCGAAAAGAGATTTGGCAGGGAAGTTCTTGAAATTGTTGAGGGAGTAACAAAGATTCAGAAGATTAAATTTGAGAAAGAGGAGAATGTAGCTGAAAACATAAGAAAGGTTATTCTGGCGACAGCAAAGGACTTCAGGGTTATAATAGTAAAATTGGCAGACCGGCTCCATAACATGAGAACATTGAAATACCTTGACAAAGATAGGCAGAAAGCAATAGCAAAGGAAACACTTGAGATTTATGTTCCAATTGCTTACAAACTTGGCATGTCAAGAATTAAGTCAGAGATGCAGGACCTCTGCTTAAAATACCTCAATCCTGAAATGTATAAGTACTTGAAGCAGAAAATTGGGCAGAAGAGAGAGGAGCGGGAAAAAGAGATAGATGAAATAGTAAAACACTTTGATGAAGAGCTGAAACAGGCGGGCTTTAAAGTACTTGTTTATGGGCGGGCCAAGAGCTTTTACAGTATTTACAAGAAAATGCTCACCAAAAAGAAATCGTTCGAGGAAATACATGATTTAATTGCAATAAGGGTTATCACAAAGAGTGTTGATGAGTGCTATAAAATCCTCGGCTATGTGCATTCAAAGTATAAGCCGGTGATGAATGCTTTTAAGGATTATATTGCTGTCCCAAAAGCAAACGGGTATCAATCATTACACACAACAATACTCTTCAACAAAAGACCTGTTGAGATTCAGATAAGGACAGAAGAAATGGACCATATAGCAGAAGATGGCATAGCTGCACACTGGCGTTACAAAGGAACAGATAGGGATAAACAGTTTGACAGGAGAATAAACTGGTTAAAGCATATTCTCAACTGGCTGAAAGAGTCAAAGAATGCCGAAGAATTTGTCGAGAATTTAAAAGTTGATTTGTTCAAGGGTGAAATTGTTGTTTTAACTCCAAAGGGGGATCCTATAATCCTTACAGAGGGCTCGACGCCTGTTGATTTTGCTTATGCAGTTCACACTGAACTTGGAAACCATTGTAGCAAAGCAATGGTAAATGGTAAGCTTGTCAGTTTGGATACAGAACTTGAGAGTGGAGATCTCGTTGAGATTGTAACGAGTAAAAAGGCAAAGCCCTCTCGCAATTGGCTGAGGTTTGTAAAGACAAAGAGCGCGGCTCATAAAATAAGAAAGGCCCTGGGCATTCTTCTGGATGAGGAAGCAGTGACAAGCAGAAATAAAGTTATGAGTGAGAAGGACATTATAAGCCGCCTGGATTTGAGGGGGATAAAGCCCTCAATGATAAAATTAGCCAAATGCTGTAATCCCAAATATGGTGATGAAATTATTGGGGTCAGGACAAAGGGAGGCAAGATAACTGTTCACAAAAAGAACTGTGTAAACCAATTTTCCATCCCGGAAGGTCAAAGATTCATACTAAATTGGAAGCCGGAGGAGAAAGAAAGGCATTATATATTAGATATAAGATTTGTCGACAGGGTTGGCTTATTGGCAGAGATTTTGAATACAATCTCAAATAAAAAGATAAATATTGAGTCCGTAAAGAGTAAATCATCCAAAAATGCTGCGATATTAAGCGTAGGTATAAGCTTGGACAACGAGAATAAACTAAACAGCTTGACTGATGATATAAAGAAGATAAATAATATACTCCAGGTTAATACAAAGACGGCCTGAGTGCCTTCAGCAACACATCTTTTTGTTCTTATTGCTCTATAAAACATCGAAACATTTAAATATGGGGCTCTTAATCCACAAGACCTATGGGAAGAATAAAAACAGCAATGATAAAAGGAGTTTCAAATGAACTTTTTAAGGACAATAAAGACAAGTTTACTGAAAACTTTGAAGAGAACAAGAAACTCTTAACTGAATTAGCCGATATAAAGTCCAAAAAACTGAGAAATGCGATAGCAGGTTATATTACTCGATTAAAAGAGAAAAGAGTAGAAATATAAGAGATAAGGAGGCATGAAAATGGGAGCAGATAACTCAGTATTTGTTGGAAACAAAGCATTTATGAATTATGTGACTGCAGTTGTGATGCAGTTTACAACGAAGAATGCAGAAGAAGTAACAATAAAAGCCCGTGGAAAGTTTATAAGCAGAGCAGTAGACATTGCAGAAGTTGCTTCGAAGAGATTTTTGAATGGACAAATAGAGGTTAAGGATATAAAGATTGATTCAGAGGAGTTTGAGAACAAAGAAGGGAAGCAGGTCAGAGTGTCTACAATAGAAATAACACTGGCAAAAATAAAGAAAGAGTAAGTAAACAACCCAAACCAGCTGTTCTTTTTTATTTCATTTTATTCTTTTGCATGTCTTTCACATGAATTCTTATGTCTTTCATCTTATTGCATTAGAAAACTTTTTAATAATCAGAAAACTTTTAATAATCAGCAGATTTTTAGTTCTATCAACGGGCCTGTAGCATAATCTGGAAGTGCGTCCGGCTTCGGACCGGATAATCTGG
>CAYLQB010000015.1:0-17242 GCA_964385745.1 uncultured Methanosarcinales archaeon | reverse complement strand
TATTATTTCTTTTCATCATTATATCACCATATTCAATAAATAAAGTGTATGAATTCAAATTAAATAACTATTAAATTCTTTAAGATGGAATAATATGCTGATATTTATGTCTAGCTGCAAACACAAAATAAAATGATTCTCTCGTTCTGAAATTTGTTTTGATAACCCACAATGTTGTTCTCGGTTCTATGCTCGGCTCTGTTGAAGTTGGGTCGACAAAGTCATAATCAAACGGAAGATATTTGTCTATTTTAAAATTAAAGTTTATTGACTGTTGTGGACAGAACTTACCCAATGTATTTCTTTCTTTACAAAAAGCCCTTGCCGGTTCTATATCCCCCTCCCAATCAGAGCTGTCGATTGCGTTTAATATGTTCTCTGCCTGATTATGAACAGCATTTAAGTTAATGCCTGCCCTCACCTGAAAATTCTTCATCTCCTCTTTTGTTTTACCCTTTCTTATCTCAAGAGGGTAATTTAATGTTACGAGCACATCTTTACTCCTTATCTTCACATCTGCCTTAGGCGTTCCACTTTTAATATCATAACCCTGCTGTTCAAACGGTTGAAAGCCGTTAATACAAACTGGAAGATTATTTTGTATATAGGACGAAAGTTCATCCTGCCATTCAGTAATAGAATTCAAAACATTGAAGGTTAAACTTGACTTGTAATTATCATAATCATAAAGATAAACAACCTGCATAGGAGGGCTCTGTTTTAAAGTCAGGGTCTGCACATTACTTGGTATTCCAATAAAACCCCCCTGTAATCCGAGATTTATAATTGCATGTTTTGTAGTTAACTCAACACAACTATCAACATAATCTTTGATTGACTCTGCCTGGATTTTATTAAGGTTAACCTCAGAAGGACCCAATGACTTTAAATGAAAGATTAGAATGAAAATGACAACTATAACAATACCTATAAGCATAAAAAAACTTATCTGGGCGCGCTTGTTCATTATGAACAAGTCAAATAAATTAAGGTATTTAAAGTTTGCTGTTTTTATATTATTTTAGTAAAATTTATAATAAGCTTAATTATCCTTAATTATACTATGAAATCTGTCAAAGATAAAAATGAGAGTGTTATGTGGACAGAGAAGTACAGGCCAAAGCACTTCTCAGAGATAATCGGACAAGACCATATAGTAAAGAGAGTTAAAGCACTTGTGGAATCAGGTAATATGCCGCACTTATTATTTGTCGGTCCAGCAGGAATCGGTAAGACCTCTTTGGCAATGGTCATTGCGAGAGAACTCTTTAAAGAAGAGTGGAGGAATAACCTCCTTGAATTAAACGCCTCTGATGAGCGTGGAATTGATGTCATAAGAGTCAAGGTCAAGGATTTCGCAAGAACGAGAGCGATAGGGAATGTGCCGTTCAAGATTATTTATTTGGATGAGAGTGACGCCTTAACGAGGGAAGCACAGCAGGCGTTAAGGCGAACTATGGAGGACTATACAAGAACTTGCAGGTTTATTTTGAGCGCTAATTATAGCAGCAAGATTATTGATCCTATACAATCAAGGTGTGCTATTTTCAGGTTCAAATCATTGGAGAAGAAGGAACTCTTCAAAGTAATAGAAAGAATAGCAAAAGGAGAATGTCTCAGTATTGATGAGAAAGCAAAGGAAGCATTATATGAAATCAGCAGGGGAGATTGCAGGAAAGTGGAGAATCTTATGCAGAGTTGTGCCGCATTATCAAAAAAAATAAATGAGAATACTGTATATGAGATTTCTTCTTATGCCAGACCTAAAGAAATTAAAGAAGTCCTAAACATTGCAATTAAAGGGGATTTCTTAAGAGCAAGAGATAAATTATTAAGCGTCATGCTCAACTATGGATTAACAGGGGTTGATGTTATTAAACAGCTTCAGAATATTGTTTTGGACAGCGACTTGACAAACAAAGAAAAGATGAGAATTATAGAAAAATGTGCTGATATCGAATTCAGGATGAGTGAGGGCTCTGATGAATTCTTGCAACTTGAAGCATTACTAAGCTTGATTGTTCTACTAAGAAATGACAAGGAATAAATTTATAAAAGTTGATTCTATTTATTGACTTATGGAAGATAAAGAAGTGGAAGATTTAGTGTTTGGGACTAAATTATTAAGCGATTCTACAGAGAAAATCCTTAAAGCTATTAAAGAAAAAAATTCTGTTATAGAAGCACTTACAAGAGAAAATCAAGGTCTAAAGGACAGATTAAATAGTATATTAATATTAAGAAATAAACTCGAGGAGGCAGTTAAAGAGAAAGACAAAAGAATTGTTTTTTTAAAAAGAGAAATAGAGAACATAAAAAATAGCATTGACCTGAATGCGAAAAAACTTCTGGAGGAAGAGGTTTTGAATCTGAAAGCAGAAATTAAAAGCAAAGACGAAAAACTTTCTGAGATTACTCATATTTTAGAAGCTAACAAAAAGCACTTAGAGAGTTCAATCCAAAAGAAGAATAAATTATTGGACCTGCTTAAAGAGAAGGACGGAGAAATAAGAGAAATAAAAGGTAAACTTCTCAAAATTATGAACCGCACTGAAGACAATAAAAATGATACCTTAGAGTATAACAGCAAGGTAACAGAGGAATTATTAAACAAGAAAGCAATAATAAGTGAATTAAATGAGAAGAACAAAAAGCTAACCGACAAGCTAAATAACCTGCAGTTAAAACTTAAACAGTCACAGGAGAAATTAGCTAATTTGGAATATATTCAAAGAGAAAGTGCCCAATTAAAAGAAAGAGATAAAAAATTGAATGATATTCTAAATAAATTAAACTTTGATATTAAGAACTTAAAGACAGAGAAAAAAGAGTTGGAAGATGAACTAACTCACACTCAAAGTATTAATCTGGAACTAAGAAAGCAAACCAGAATTCTTGGGGAGGAATTATCATCAAATAATGAAATTGTAGAAAAACTCAGAAATGACTTAAAGAAAATGGAAGACCTCAACTCTATACTTGAAGAAGCAAATAAGAGGTTAAGCTCTGAATTAAAAAAAGAGAAAGAAGTGAATGAGGACTTAAGAGACAAACTAAATGAAAGGGATACTGTTATTCTAAAAAAAGAAGATGAGATTAAGGATTATCAGGACAAGATTTCGGTTGATGCTGAAGAGATAAAAAAGAAATTACAGAGAGAATATCTCAGTAAAGAGGTCCTGTTGACAACCCAGATTAAAGAATTAAAAAATAAAATTGAGGACTTAAAGCAAATAATAAAAGGGAAAAATGAAAAGATAAACAAGCTTGTTGAGATAGTAAAAAAAGAGGCAGACAAAATAAAAATTGGTAAAATTAACACATCGATGATATCACCGGAAGTTACGGACAACTCAGGAATTAAACATAAAGAGAGAGAAAGTAAGAAAGAGAGTATAATAAAAAATGTGAATACAAGAAGCAATACAGGGGAAATGGAGAACAATAATGAAGAGAAGTATTCTTTCAATGAAGAGGACATGCATGTCATAGACAAAGACAGGGAACAGAACAATAAAGCAGATAAGACACAGAACCAAAATGTAGAAACAACCAGAGAGTTGAACAAGGCAAATGTCGATGAGATAGTAAGTATGATAAAATTAGGACTAGAGCAAGGTGATAATTTAGAGGACATTAAAGAATCCTTGATAAATACAGGTTATTCCATAGAGAAGATAAAGAAGGCCTTCGAAATATTTAACAAAGAAAAACAACAATAATCCTTTCTGAAAAATACTCTGAAAGAGGTCCAAATGACCCATAAAACATCAACCCCTATCTTTTAGAGAATAAGAAATAGAAAATGGAAGATTTAATTATATGATATCTTCCTCTGAAACAACAAGAAAATCACCAGATGCAATTACAGCACTCCACGGTATGAGGTAACGATTTTGTTTATCCCTCTCAAGTTCAAGTTTCTCAACATAGGGAGTTGTATTCTTAAGAACAACATTAATTAATTCACCTGATTTAACCTCAAATACCAAATCGGCAACTTCACCAAATTTCCTGCCTGTTTTGCTAACAACTGTCTTACCAATTAATTCCCTTGCGGGCCTTTTATCATTAGCCATTTTTTCACCTTTCTCAATTATAATTCATTATAATAAGATTATATACTGCATTAATCACTGATAAAAAAACACATCTCTAATATTTAAAACTTGTGGTTATAGTATGTATCACTTGGGTATTTAAGTTCTGACCTGTATAGATGTTATTCTACAGCACTTTTTGAAATCTATTGTGACGGTCTAACTAAAATATTCTTGCTTCTCACATTCTTAAAATCATAACCTAAGGTAATATCTATTGGCTGTGGAAAATCGCTCTGTAAGTCATTGAGTGATTGCACACATTCAATAACAGTTTTCTTTCCTGAAGCAAGTGTCACGAAACCAGCAGTGTCTCCTCCGAGCAGACCGTTACATTTAAGTCCCTGCAAACCAGTGTTTACTTCTACATAAACCTTCCCTTCTTTGCCGAATGGAGTGCCTGCACCACAATCAGTATCCTTTTTATACACATCCCCATTTCCTTTTTGCTCTATGGTAAAGTCAAAGCTAACCTTATTATTTCCTGCTGCTGATTCTTTCAGTGAAGTCACCTGTATTGGAGCTCCGGATGAATAAACTGTCTTCTGCTCGTTAACTTTACAAATATAATCTGTGTTTTGGCTCAACAGGTTTCTTTTGACACATATATTGGAATGTGCTCTTGTCT
This sequence comes from uncultured Methanosarcinales archaeon, assembly GCA_964385745.1. Classification (GTDB taxonomy): domain Archaea; phylum Nanobdellota; class Nanobdellia; order Woesearchaeales; family WAPY01; genus CAYLQB01. Next base: position 12,514 of record CAYLQB010000015.1, on the reverse strand, counting down.
CATAGTAATAACAGACCTCTGCTATAAAAGGATAGGACACCTCATTCGATACTTGGGCATTATAATTAAAATTTGGAAAAGTAACATCGACCTGCCCCCCATTCCTCTTCTGTCCACTTAAATCCTTAGTCACACCAGCTAAATCTTCATCAGGATGTTTAACAATATCTGAGCTTGACAAACCAAAATCAGCAGGATTAAAACCCAACAGAGTAACCCTTACCTTATCTTTTGGAATGGTAAACTCACCATCATTTTCCAGATGAACAATAACCTGAAAAGGACTTTCTCCTGAGTCAAATATCGTCTCTGGAGGGGCACCCTGAACAAAATCAACCAGCAGACCATTTGTACCTCCAATAAAAGGACTGCCCTGTTTTGTCTTGGAAGATGAACAACCAGAAAGCAACAATAAACTAACTGAAAAGAGCAAAACCACTAAAATATCAATAGAGAACTTATTTCTACTTGCTAACATTTTACCACCTCAAGCATTAATTATTTTATTTAAATTACTTTATTTATTTAATCTCTTAATTTATTTTTATTAAATATTATCCTTATTTTTGAGTTATCTTATTTCTATACTTGATTAAAGCGTTATACTTTTAAAACTTTTCCTTAAATTACAAATAAAATTTATCGACTTAATATTGGATGCTACTCTTTAAATAAAAATTAAGACCTTCCTTTAATTATATTTATTGATTTCTGGTCTGTTGTTTGCCTATAACCATATTTAAGGTCTAAAGTTAAGGATGTTTTATAAGCATTGTCACTTGCTCCTGGAATGTTTGTGTTGGCGGTACAGCTTAAGAATCCCTGTCCATTCTGCATGTAAATCTCATTGGTTCCACAGTCGAGTTTTGTTCCAGTTGACAGGACAGCTTTTTCAAGTGTTATTTTATTCTCATCAGCATATGTAGTTTTCAGACAATCAGAACCTGCTTTTCCCGGACTAATTATCGTCCCGCCACCAACATTCTGGATAACAATCTGAAAAGTGGTAAAACCTATAGTCGGTTCTTGCTTTATTGATGTTATGGCAACAGGTGCGCCCTGTCCAGAGCTCAAACTAATTGGTTTTGAAGCATCACATACTTTTTCTGTCCCAGATGCAGGATTCGGGTCAACACAAACTTGTAATGTTGCTTTTGTCTCATATTCATAACATGCAGTTAATATAACCTGTAAATCAGAAAATGTATCTGAACCTGGTGGCAGAGTAGCTTTCATATCAGTAATTTTCTTAATGACCTTTTGTCCTTCTGGAAACTGTCTGGACTTACCTGAAAGCTGAATAGGAGACAGAGGAGTCATGCTCAAGATATTAGTATCAAAACCTGACAAAAATAATGTTACAGTAGTATCATAAGAACCCTTATTAGCGACTTCAGCAATAATAGGAATTGAAGTTCCAGTATAAAAAGTATCTGGAGGACTCCCGGGACTAAATTTTGCAGTAATTCCTTCTTTGCCTGTGTGATACTGGTTATTACTCGGGCCTGGTTGCCTGGAAGAACATCCGCTAAAAACAATCAGGACAAGCAATAAGGAGAAAATAAAGATTAATCTTGTAAAATTGTTGTGATTAGCCATTTTGTATCCTTTTTTAAATGATAAAAACATAAAAACTATTAGGATTTAAAAACTTTTTTAATTTTAAATGATATTATAAACAGAAATTTCTTTTACGCCTGAAAGGATATAACCATAATCAAGATTAACAATGAGCAATGTTTTATAAGCATCCTTCATAGGAACCTCTTTTGAGACACATATAAACACGCCCTCATCTCCTGATTGAGAAGAACTCAGCATAATCCTCTCCGGCGTGCAGGTAAGCTTCTCTGATCCAAGCTCAGCAGACACCTCAATTGAATTAATTTCCTCCCTCTTCATAGGTTGATTATTGCAAAGTTTCGAATAAGAATCCTTCAAGGTAACAGTGCCTTGACCCTTATTATCAACTGTAATTCTGAATCTTAATTGAACAGTTCCCTCACTAACAGGGATTGTTGATTGTTCAACAGAAGTAACTGCAATAGGGGCACCCTGTGAATCAAGGGTGACAGGTTTCGGAATGCAGGCCTTCCTGCCTTGAGAGAAAGGATTTGTATCAACACAAATAGGAATTTGAGCTTTCGTAGTGTAAGGATAACACGCAAGGTATGATAATAATATAGATGATTCTTTTTTTTCATCTAATTTAGGGGCAGTGGCATCTACAAGTTGGAATTTCTTCTCCCCCCAAAAACCATGAGTTGTTTTCTTCCCTTTAAGATTAAACTCTATCTTCTTACTAACCAAACTCGAACCGCCAAAATCATCAGTTCCCAAAACGAGGTAAGCATTGTTAATATCGTAAGCCCCATAATTACCGAGTTCAAAACCAATCTTATAAGGCATACCTGAATAAATCTCATTAGGAGGAGCGTTGCTCAAAAAATTAACAGACAGCCCTCTTGTTCCAGAATAAGGATTAAAAAGATAAGGGCCTGAAGAGTAATTACAGCCAGATAAGAGCATAAGCGATATTAATAACAGTACAAACAGAAAGATACTGTGTTTCATAGGCAATAAAATTCCTGAATTCCTGATATGTCTATAATCCTTATTTATTCTCATTTTATCTAACCTGTCTCCTTACTGCATATATAATTCTTCCATTCCTCCATAAAAGATTTAACCTGATTCCTGTACAGAACATTGTTAGCACTGGGTTTGTCCTTAGTGCCAGGACCCTGATTATAAATCCAAATCATGCAATCGAATCTGTCAAGATGATACACATTACCCTCGCTATCTGGTGAGGAACAGATGCCTTTATTATACCAATTGTTTAGAGTTCTAGCAGCGCACAGTATATTCTCCTGGATATTATCTTTAGGATAATCATAATTTTTTACATCGCAACCAGCAATATGATCTGGTATACCATCACCATCATCATCTCCCATTGTCCCCATACTGGTCTCCTTGCACATAATAGACAACAATAAAGCCCTCATATCAAGGTCAGAGAATCCTGGAAGGTTATACTGTGGAATTACATTTTGAAGTCCTGATTTAATCTGTGAACTAAATTTTCCTTTTTCATACGCTAAGATGTAATTACTGGGGGGATTACTGCCTGTTGGAGTATATGAACTACAATCTTTAGACAATGACACAGGTGCTCCTGTATTACTTCCAGTATCTCCTGTGCCGCTGCCTCCAGTCGTACCTCCACTGTTATCTCCTTTCTTCTTATAAACATAAATATCATTCGTGGCGGTTAATCTGTATTTGTAATTGGCTACAACTTTTACATGTGGAATCCAGACAGGAAAATCTGTCTTTTTATCATTCACTTTTATACCGCAGAAGAAATTCAAAACCCCTGTAACTGGCTCGTTAAGTTCAAAGTCATTGTTCAACACATAAGTATCAGCATCCTTTTTTTCAAAAGGACACACTCCTTCCTCTGGAATAATTTCAATACCCTCTGGAACAACAATTTTCATTGATGTAATATTTACTAATTTTCCATTCAGTGCCTTCCATTGATTTGCCAGTGCAAAAACAAGGGCTGCGGACTCATCACTCCTGGCTGCGATAGGATACTGCGTAACTCTCATGCCAAGATTTATAGGGCCATCATTGTACTTCGCAATTGGTTCTCCCTGAATACCAAAAAGTTTAGACATAAAATCATTACCAAAGGTCATCATCAAAGAATTCCTTGTTTCATCATCCATTACAAATAACCTTAAATCAGATTCTGTGGTAAAATTAAAGTCAAGTGAAACATTTAATGTGTTCATAAAATAAGTGTCTGGTTGGGTTATACCTGAACATCTCACAACAGCTTGGTAATTGCTTATATCAGGAAAGGGAATGCTCTCCGGAATTACATCTGCCTTAGCATGACTTATACGACAACTTGGATAAACAACAACATCTGGATAAACATTGAGATTATAGCCCTGAATAACAGATGAAAAATATATTTTCTCTCCTATAAGTGGTTTTTGTTGATACAATAACTGTGGAGATGAGAGAGTCATTCCAATCTGAGGCCCTTCTGTTTCCCCTTCAGGACACATACCTTCAGCACATTGTATTTGTTTTTGAAAACTGGCTTGAGTTTGTTGTATTAACTGCAATATACCTGTATTAACCTGCTGTGTCTCCTTTTTTGTTTTTGATCCAAAAGTAGCTCCCCTGAGAGGAGATGTACTACCAATACCAAAGAACCAATACTTAGGAAGTGGTTCAAGCATAATGAGAGAAATTATGGCAATTATTATTATGATAGTAACAGGTATTATCTTCCCTCCAAGAAGATTTCTAAAAAATATCATCACTATAATTAAAGCAACAAAAAGCCCAACCCAATTGAGAAACAGGTATCCTAAGAAAGGAAGAAGAGCTACAATAATAAGTTTAACAATCTTAGCAAAGTTAGGAGAATGGATTTTATTTCCTAAACCATGACCTAATAAGAACCTTCCAAGCAGGGTCTTGTCCTCTGGAGTTGGACTTGCAGAAGAATCTTCCTTATGCGTGCGATTATTACTCACTGTCTCTGATCCTTCAGGAGTTGATGTTACACTCCCTCCTTCAGGTTCACCTTCTGTTGTTCCTTCAACCAATATAACACCTCTTTTTTGCTCCTGGAGATTAATCTTAAAAACTAAACTTCTATGAACTTCTTATCAATTAAAAATTTGAGTAAGACCATCCAAATAAAAAAAGTATGTAGAGACCCTTACTAATATCTCCTGCTTCTATTATTCCTCATTTCTCAATTCAACTCTCAACTGTGTTATTTCAAGAGTTCTATCCGGCTCTATCTTCAATGCATTCATGTGTTCAAACAAATAATCCTTATCAATTACCTTTTCAAAAGTTAAATCATTGGTTGATAGACCTATTACATAACCATTAACATAGATCTTTGCCTGTTTGTCGCTCGAATCCGGAAATCTCATAGTCAATACAACCTCTTTTGTGTTATTCTCTATTTTCTTATAATCCTCCGGCTGTATTTCAAAGTAGTAAGTTGGAATGTTTATATCCTTAAACACAGGAGTAATCTTAATCTGAGAGAGTAAGTAATCTCCGCCGTCTGTTGCAAAATTAAGGTAATTATCCCCGCTGGATAGATAAGAGACAGGGAATTCTATTTTTCTGAAAGAGTCACAGTCAGGCATAAAAGAGCCGAGAGAATAACCGTTTATGTCTATAGATAATTTTCCTTCTTCATTAGAATGGCATTGTATAAAGTATGTTAACTTAGCGCTATCAATCGTTTGAAGCTCAGTATCGCTGATTTGGAAAGTTGATGTGCTCTTTGAGTGGAGTTTATTTTTTACATAGGCAGTTACCTTCAAATTCTCAATATTGTAATAATTGGATAATAAAAAGCCCCTTGAAACCTTAAACTCAAGAACATTCTGATCTTGCAGGTAATCTTTGGGCAATTCCACTGGTTTGATATTGCTGGAGGATAATTCATAATTCATAATTTCATAGCCGTTCAGGTATATTTCAAGTATGCCTTTATGCTTGCTGGAAGTAAAAGAGAGTAAGATGTTGTTTGTGTTATCTAAGTCGTTAATCTTAAACATAATCTTTTTCGTCTTTGAAGAGAAAATGTTGCTCTTTATGAAGAAAGGGTTCTCAGTCCTAAGAACCTTCGCTTCAGTTAATGCGCTGATTCTTATGTCATCAATAGAGTGACCTTCAGAATATTTCATATTGCTGCTTTTCGGCAGTATTTTTCCGGGATTTGCACTGAACAAGAGCAAATTCTGACCGCCTGTTACATTAGAAAGACCGGAAGTTTGATTGTTTGTTATGTTTAAAAATTCATTTCTTGCATTAGGTGGGAGGAACAGTATATAAAAGACGATAAGAACTCCTATGACAATAACAAGGCTTCCTGCCCAATTGGCATTTCTTGGTATAGGAGGAGCCTGGGCCTTTTTTCCATGAATGAACTTTCCATGCATAAATCTCACCTTCATAATTTTAACTCTCTAATGAATAACTTTAAATATAATTAGTATAAATGTTTTTCTATTTAAACAGTCGTATTAAGTAGTAATATACTTAACATCAAGAAGATGAAAACTATACTAAGAAACCTAAAGGAAGGAATATTGAAACTGAAAATAGAGGACCTTGATGATTTGGGATACTTATCGAGAATCATAAAAGCCGGTGACATTGTCAGTGGCAGCTCTACAAGAAAAATTAAGATTGGTGATAAAAGTGTCAGGAAGAAGGCATTCTTAAAAATTGAGGTTGAAAAAGTTAATTTGGAAGGGAAAAACCTGAGGATTAACGGTAAGATACTGGCTTCTAACTCAGAGGACATACCTATAGGCAATTATCAAAGCATACCTGTTGAGCCAGGAGTAGTTATTGAAATCAAGAAAGAAAACTGGCTAAAACATGAATTGGAAGAAATAGAGGAGGCAGGTTCAAAGCCCTATAAGATATTAGTTTGCGCATTCAACAGGGAAGAGGCAATATTTATCTTAATATCAAAAAGGGGTTATGAAATACTATCTAAAATAAAAGGGCAGGTCAGGAAGAAGGATTATGAAGTTAAAGTATCCAAGAGTTTCTTCAAGGAAATTGCTGAGAACATTTACGCCTATGAAGAAAAATTAAGACCTGACTCAATAATCCTGGCAAGCCAAGGTTTTTGGAAGGATTATTTACTCAAAGAAATAGAGGAAGGCCCTAATCCAGAAATAAAATCAAAGTTAATCGTATCAACCTGCAATTCTGTCGATGAGACATCCATAAAAGAAATTTTAAGGAGACCTGAGACAAAAACAGCACTAAAAAAGACAAGAATTTCATTTGAAAGTGCCATTGTTGACAGGGTCTTAAAGGCAATTGCAAAGAATAGCAAGGTGGCTTATGGCATTGAGGAAGTAAAAAAAGCGAGTGATTATAAAGCTATAAACACCTTAATTATCAGTTCCTCATTTTTAGACAAGCATTATGCCTTATTTGATGAATTAAGTAAAAAAGCCGAGAAAGAGGACTTCAGAGTAATAATCATCGATTCTGACTTTGAACCTGGAAAAAATATAGATTCTTTGGGCGGAATATCTGCTTTATTAAGATTCGATATTAATTGAAAGAGCAATTATAATGTGTGATAATTCCAGGGTGAGAATATTTTATTATAAAGTAATAACTAGCTTGAGACGATTTTTTATGGAAGATAAATAATTATTAAATGGCAAGATTTATATATATGTTCTTATTAGTGAGTAATTGAGCATAACTTAAAAAGCAATAAAGCGAGTGATTTAATTAAAGTTACAAATGAGAATAGTGACGCAATAATAGATAAAAAGAGGTTAAAAAAAGGGGGGCACACCTTAATTTTATAAAAGCAAAAGGAGGGTCTAAAAATGATTGTAAAAGACGAATTTTTAAATAGAATAAGACACTTTTTCTCTTTAAACTTATATGAGGCAAAAATCTGGTTGGCATTGCTGAGCAGAGGAGTCGCTACCGCTGGTGAGTTGAGTGATATAGCGAATGTACCAAGATCAAGGAGTTATGATGTTCTTGAAAGCCTTGAAAAGAAAGGTTTTGTCATCATGAAGTTTGGAAAGCCGATAAAGTACATAGCTGTCCAACCTGAAGAGGTCGTTGAGAGAGTCAAGAAATATATGAAAGAAGAAGCTGACAACAGAATAAAGAGATTGGATAAAATCGGAAAGACAGAAATTCTTGATGAGTTAAAAAACCTGCACAAGCAGGGAGTTGAACTAATTGAACCTACTGATTTATCTGGAAGTTTAAGAGGAAGACATAACTTATACAATCATATGGAGACCATGATAAAGAACGCAGAGAAGACGGTTACGATAATGACAACAAGTGATGGTTTAATAAGGAAGATTGAAGGGTTAAAACCTGTTTTTGAAAAGGTCAAAAAGAGGGGAGTCAAGATAAGAATCGCTGCTCCTATAACCAAGGAAAACATGAAAGCGGTCAAAGAGATTGCAGGTGTTGCAGAGGTAAGAAACGCAAAGACAAAGATAGCGAGATTTATCGTAATTGATGGGAAAGAAATGATGTTTATGGTAATGAACGACAAAGAAGTTCATCCAACATATGATATTGGAATATGGGTAAATACACCTTTCTTCTCGTCAGCGCTTGAAGAACTTTTCGAACTCGCGTGGAAAGACATGAAAGTTGTTGCAAAAGCAAAAGCGGGTAGAAGATAAACCTCTTTACTTATTTATTTCTTAAATTCTTATATTGAATTTATTCAATGTTGTTCTTTATAATTTGCTATTCTGTTGTAGATTGTGATAATACGCTCATGATACATCCTCTTCTTATCCTCGGGCAGCTGTTTGTATAGCAGTTCTATTTTATAATAAGAACGCTTTGCTCCTAAAAGATTATTGTGCAATAATGATAACTCCGCTTCTTTTATAGCTTGATCCACTTTGTCCGGGACTTTACTCCTTGATTTAAGGAATCTTAACAACAAAATAATATTTATTATCACCAAAATGATAAGTAGAGCAAAACCAAATATTTGATTCAAAAAAACCACCTCATAACCTTTATCTGTCTTTTTAATCCTAAAAGTAATATTTTTTTCTACACTTAAATTTTCATAATGAACAATTGCCCTTACTTTATAATTTCCTTCACCCGGTATTTCAAAAAAGGTCTTTGATTTAACAATTTCATCAGGAGACAAATCAAAGAGTTCCCCCTTAAAATAATTAATTAATCCTGAATTTGTGTTGTTATATAAAAATAATTCTGAATAAGCTTTTAAAGGTTTATTCCAACTCAAAAGTAGTTTTAATGATAAAGCATTAATTAAACCTGCTCCTTTCTCTATCGAATAATCCTTGATTTTAACAATCGGTTCTCCAAGAATAATGTCTCTCGAAATTGTGAAGGATGTATTTTCAGAAGTGAGATTTATTCTGACTTTATATGTTCCCTGCTCTAATGGCTTGGAGATAATAATCTGGGAGTTCGGCTGAATAACCGCACTTTTAGATAACGAGAAAACTGAGAGATTACTGTAAGCATCGTAGATGTCTATGGAATAATGGACTCCCACATCATTGTTTTTTAAATTACCTACGACAAGATTAACCATGTTATCTTTAGTATAAAAAGAATAATTGAAGTCCTGGTTAAAGAGTTTATTGTAAATGGTCAATTCAAAACCCAAACTTAAAAGGCCTGAAATCATATTGTTGTTGTTTTGATTGGGTGTAAAATAAAACTTTAATTTAGAGCTTTGTTCGTTCATCACCTCCGGGAAGATAATCTTGAAATTAAAAATAGAAGCACTATTCGGACTGCTAAGCAGGGAATGATTAAAAGTTGTATAATTACAAAATGTGCCAGAGCAAGAGACAGAAAAATTAACGCTTGAGTTTAGATGGTTATAAATTCTTATGTTTAAATTATTCTGCAAATTTGGTGTGAAATCAACCGTTTTAAAAGCAGGAGCTATTCCAAAGTCAGCTGAATAAACAGTTAATGGTAGAAGTAACAAAATCAAAACAGATAATATGCTGAATAAGTTTATTGTTCTTCTCATTTTGTTACCCTCTTATGAATTTAAGTGCTCACCCTAATAGTGCTTGATCTGGTACCTGAACCCTCCTGGTGAGGAACCTTAACATAAATCTCTATCTCGGCAGTGTTGTTGCCTGACTTATAATTCAACTCCTTGATTACACTTTGGGAACTTGAAGTGAAGTTAGCCCAGCTCGCCTGAGAGGAAGAAGTGTCAAATGAAGTTATTGAGTTGTAAACACCTGCCTTGAATTTATAGTATTCTGTACCTAAGGAGACAGAATTCCACAAGGCGGATGCATTGACACTAATATTAACAGGATAATTCCCTTCGTTTCTTACAATAAATGGTTGTGGAGCATTGTTTGTTGTATCGTTTTCCTCATCTACAGACATATCACCAAATGTAGTTGCGTTAGCTATTAATGTGATACTTAAATATGGCTCTATGGAAAAGTTCCATACATCACTATAATTGCCGTAATCCTGACTATCATAAGCGCGAACTCTCCAATAATAGACCTTATTCAAATCCAAATCAATGCTTGAAGTATAATTCGTTGTTGAAATACTTGACTCATTAATTATCAAATTGGAGAAGTCAGATTCGTTACTTACCTGAATATGATAAGTTACTGGATCACTATCAGGATCAGTTGCCTGCTGCCATGTAAATGTAACATTCCTATCGTGTAAGGTTGTGTTTCCATTTGTTGGACTTATTAAAATAACTTTGTTCGGCGGAGAATTACCTATAAACAAGACAGAGCTCGCATTTGGCTCACCAAACAAACCAGAACTATCCTTGGGAGTGCATTCAAATATGATTCTATCACCAATACCAAAATCAGATGTGTTCAGGTATTCCTCATTAGGATGGTGTGGCAGACCGGAATTATAAATAGCAGATATCTCATCAGCACTCAAAGCCCTATTTAAGACACGGACTTCATCGATAGTGCCGTTGAAATATCTAGCTGCACAATTTCCTATCTTCAAAGGCTCGGCTACTGTTGTTGGCGAACTTGCTGTAACTCCTGAATCAAATTCTGTTCCATCAATATATAGCTTAATGGTTTCTCCTGGTTTTTCCACTCCTACCAAATGGTGCCAAACTCCGTAAGATACAGAACCCAAATTACCTGAATTTCCAAAAGTGCCTTTAAATCGTAAAGGGCAAGAAGAAGTATCACAAGGACCTAACCCTAAAATATAATTATTTGCTGTCCAATCTTCATTATTCCCTTTCGCAACAATAGGTGGATAGTCGTCACCACTGTTTGGTTTCACCCACGCCTCAATCGTAATCGCACCAGTAATATCCAAACTCGAATCATTCCCGCAATCAACATAATCATCAACACCATCAAACTGTAATGCCTTGCTAAACTTACCATCAACCCATTGTGGAGGAGTATTTCCATCTGAATTACTTGCATTCGCATCGTACAAGGTTCCATTATTACCAGAGAAACTTGAGTCAAAGGCATTTGTGCCAGAATTTTCATCAAAGTGTAGGAGTAAGACATTACTAATATTCCCTGTTTTAACAGAACTTCCATTAATATACCAGGCATAGGTTGAATTCCTCTGGCTCTGGGAGTCAGCATCAGAATAATTGCAATAACCGAACAAAACATCAGAGGTTGTTGCGGGCCTTGGCCAGATATCAACACTGTAAGCAATTGGTTTTCTATTCAAGTAATAAGGGCTATTAACATAACTTGAATTTGAGCATGATGAGAATGGATCACACACAAAACCATACCAGGTGTAATTATAATTTGTTTCTGAGCTTGTATCATGAGAACAATTTGTCGGCTCTCCAGAATTAGTAAATGAAGATGCACAGATGGTTTCATCAGTACAGGTTCCACTCGTTGTTGAGTTAGTAGAGCACACAATTAACTTATACATATCCTCATCTGGATCTGTGGCGTTCGCAGTGAAAACAACATCTTCACCTTGATTAGTTGGACTGGCTTGTGTGGAAGAATCATCAACATCACCGACAAAGGAAGGAGGAGAATCAGCACCAGCAATAATCTCCACATATGTCTCATTACTTTGCTCATTCTGAACCTGTGAATAACTTGAATTCGTGAATACATAAAAGATATAATTGGTGTTTACATCACCAGTCGCATTAACAATCCAGGATGCCACACAACTCTGACCTGATTGTAATGACTGCAAACATGAAATATCTGAAGGAGTCAACGGATTTGATGTTGTTGTATAAAATGGAGTTGCTCCAACAGTCGTTGAAATAATTCCCTTTGATGAGTAAACATAACATGTATGACTTGAGTAACTACCTATATTACCCGCATTATCCTTTGCCTTAACATAGAAGACATGAACGCCCTCTGGACAAGTGACAGTAGCGTTTAGGTCAGTAGTAAAGTTAGATGTTGTTTCGGGATTTGTATTGTCAATAGCATAGTAATAACCAGCAATGCCTGACTCTGAATCAGTGGAGGCATCCCATGTAAAGTTTCTCTCTTTGTAAACTGTCCAGGAAGCGACTCCATCATCTAAGTTAGGAGGGGCACTTGGTGGCTGTGTATCAACCTTAACGATGTTGGAGTTTGTGTAACTAACAAAATTATAGACATTATCTGATGATTTATATATAAACTTATAACAATAACCATTCTGTAAATCAGTCACTTCTACTTTGGTTGTTGTTGTATCTTGTGTTCCATAAGCAGACCAACTGCCAAAAGAACCGCAACTTCCAGAACTGAGTGTAGCATTACTCATGTAAAGTTGTTCTGAAGCAACACCATTTGTAATACCACTCTGTGAGTCAGAGCCCTCATCAACAGAAACATTGATTGATGTTGTAGTCAAATAACCATTTGCATAATTAACATAACCCCCTGAAGGAGCAGTATTATCCCAATAAACAGTGAAGTTTGTCGAATTG
>CAYLQB010000014.1:0-20088 GCA_964385745.1 uncultured Methanosarcinales archaeon | reverse complement strand
ACCACCCTGACATTTACCTGGCTTCTGATCAGAAGTAGTACAATCATTATTATTGTCACTATGTTGGCAAGAACCCTGATTACAAGAATCATCAGTACAAGGATTCTTATCATCACAATCTTCTGCCCACGTCCAAGTATTATCTATACAAATATCAACCGCATAATCCCCTTCACACTTTTTTGATCCTGTAGTACAATCAGTGGAACAATAATATTCACCGGTTGTTTCATCTTCACATATAATCGGGGCAGCACAATGAACTATTTTAGGACCACATCTATATGTTCCCGCCTTCACAGGCTTACTCTGCGCACTCAACACCACAACAAAAATTGACAATAACAGGATAACCAGAAGAAATATCCTAAATAAATTACCAACTCCTTGTTCTTTTTTATTTGAAAGATCCATATTTATTCACCTTGGTTTACATTTCAAAAAGTCAATTAAAGATTTATAGATAATAGAATAATCATAAGGAGATATTATAATTTGGGTTGTTACTAGATTCGCTGATGGAGAAGTTAGTTCATAACCTCTTATATGCATTTTCTGATTCTCAGCTTTAATTGTTTTAAGAGTGAAATTTCCACAATCGTATGATTTTATTGAAGAACCAAACTCTCTGTTAAAAGCATCTGCAACTGAATGATTCGTGAAATAATAAATTTCTCCTGCAATAGGAGTTTCGTTTCCAAAGATTAAAATAAAATTCTTTTCTCTAAGAACAAATTGACTATAATCCCCTTCTGATTTACCTTTTGAGTATAACTTCCATAAATAAATAAGATTACCTTTCTCAAAGGAAGGCTCCAAATCTGTGTGGAATGAAGTAATATTAAAGGTTTTCATGTTAGTGTCAAACTTCAAAAAATAGTCCATATAAACCTGTTCTAAAGGTATCTGCACAGGTGTTGTCACATTATCCTCTTGATTTCTTAGATTCTCCTGCCCAACAAGCATGAAAGTCAATCCGAGAACAATGGAGAATAACACCAATGCTATGATTATAGCGGTAGAATAACCGATTTTTTTATTCGTCATAAAATCCCTCTTTTTTACTTGCTTGTTTTGATTCTATTATAATTTTGCTAAACTCTGCCTGATTATTACCTATTTGAAGTTAAAACTTTTAACCATATTTAAAATTTTTGGTTTTAGTAAAGTTTTTTATAATTGATATTATAACCAGTAATTATGAGGCAGAAATTATCCATAATACTCCCTGCTTACAATGAAGAGAAACGACTTGATAAGACATTAACCAAAATAAAGTCCTTTCTGAGCAGAAAGAAGCTTCCTTATGAGGTTATTGTAGTTGATGATTCTAGCGATGACAGAACAAGAGAAGTCGCTAAAAAGTACAATGTCAAAGTCATAAGCAATAAGAAGAACATGGGGAAAGGTTTCTCTGTTAAAAGAGGAGTTTTCAATTCAAGCGGCTCTTTAATCCTCTTTTCAGATGTTGATTTAAGCACTCCTATTGAAGAACTTGACAAATTCTTGAAGTATATAAGGAAATACGATGCTGTTATTGCATCCCGTTATCTTCCAGAATCAAATGTCAAAGTAAAACAGCCCCTGCCCAGAATAATTGCTGCGAGGACTTTCAATTTAATCATAAGAATAATTCTTGGATTAAAGTACAAGGACACGCAGTGTGGTTTCAAGCTCTTCAAAAGAGGTGTTGCCCTAAAGCTTTTTAAGAATCAGAGAATCAATGGTTTTGCTTTTGATGCTGAGCTTTTATTTTTAGCCAGGAAATTTAAGTTTAATGTTAAAGAGGTCGGTGTTGTCTGGATTAATTCGAGGAAGAACAGGTTTAACGCATTAAGAGAACCGCCGAAAATGCTTAAAGATATAATAAGAATAAGGGTTAATGATTTGAAGGGAAGGTATAATTAAACAACAAATCATCAAAAAGATTATATAATAATGATTGTTTATGCATATAAAGTAAAATGGAGAATGATGATTTTTACAGGAAGAGTGGTTTGAAATCAGGTATAGAGATTCACCAACAGCTTAATACTCATAAATTATTTTGTAATTGCCCTTCTGAGATAGTTGATGACAAGGAAAAACCTGATTTGCAGATAACAAGATATTTAAGGGTCCAGGCAGGTGAGACAGGTCAAATTGACAGAGCGGCGAAGTTTGAGTTCTCAAAGAGCAAAAAATTTGTTTATAATTATTATGATAAAAGCTGTTGTCTGGTTGAATTGGATGAAGAACCTCCTCATGAGATAAACAAAGAGGCATTGAATATTGTCCTGCAATTCTCTAAACTGGTAAATGCAAGAATCAATGATGAGATTCAGGTTATGAGAAAAACAGTTGTTGATGGTTCCAACACTTCTGGATTTCAAAGAACTGCTCTGGTGGCAATGAACGGAAAGGTAAATGTCAATAACAGAGAAATTAAGATTCCAACAATTTGTCTGGAAGAGGATGCTGCTAAGATTGTTGAACACGACAATGACAAAGTAATTTATAATTTATCAAGATTGGGAATCCCATTGATAGAAATTGCAACAGAGCCATCGATGAAAACTCCAGATGAGGTTAAAGATGTTGCTGAATACATTGGTTTATTGTTGAGAAGTTTAAAAGTTAAACGCGGTCTTGGCACGATAAGACAGGATGTTAATGTGTCGATAAAAGGAGGTGCAAGAGTTGAAATAAAAGGCACCCAGGATTTAAGGGCAATACCTAAAATAGTTGATGTTGAAGTGAAGAGGCAGTCAGTCCTGTTAAAGATAAGAGAAGATTTGAAAGAGCGAAAGGTCAAGAGTGTTGAAACAGAAGTAAGGCCTGTCACTCATTTATTTAAGAATACTAAATCAAGATTATTGAGCACTCCGTTAAAAGAAGGAAAAATCATTGCAGGTATTAAAGTCAGGAAGTTTGCAGGGCTTTTAGGCAGGGAAATTATGCCTAATAAGAGATTAGGAACTGAACTGGCCATGCATGCCAAACTATTCGGTCTAAAGGGACTCCTACATTCTGACGAACTTCCAAACTATGGGATTACAAATGATGAAATTATCAAAGTAAGGGAAGAACTCAAATGTGGAGATAAAGACGCTTTTATTCTAATAGCAGGTGAAGAAAGCACTGTTATGAAAGCGGTTGATAATATCATTAAAAGATTGGAGTATTGTATTGTTGGAGTTCCTGAAGAGGTAAGAAAAGCAGAGCAGGACTTCACAACATCTTATTTAAGGCCCATGCCTGGAGCATCGAGGATGTATCCAGAAACAGACATTCCGATAATAAAAGCTCCTAAAAATATCGAGATAGTTGAAACAGTATTTGATAAAATAAAGAGATATAATAAATTAGGATTAAGCAATGACTTAGCCAGGATAACTGCCTTATCAAGCAGAAGAGAATTCTTTGATTATTTAACAGGTAAATACAGGAAAACAAGTCCTAAAGTTATTTCTCAGTTAATGTTCCTGACAACAAAGGACTTAAAGACGAGATTGGGTTTAGACACGAATGGGATAAATGACAGTATTACTGAAAAGATTGTAAGAGCAGTGAATAACAAAATAGTAAGTGAGGACAGTGCTGAGAAGATTCTTGAGGAATTTCTAAAAGGAAAAAACATTGAGCAGGCAATAAGAGATAACCAAACACTAAACGAAGGGGAATTGAGAGAGAGAATAAAAAAAATTATCAATAAGAACAACGATGTAAAGAACCCAAAAGCAATCATAGGAATTGTCATGAAAGAGATAAGGGGAAAAGCAGAGGGCAGAACAATAGTGAGAATAATTAATGAACTGTTAAAAAACCGAAGTAAGTAATACAAAATAAATAACAAATTAGACATTATCTTACCGTTTGAGTTTTAATTTCTTGAAATGAGTTTATTCCTCTGATGAACAAAAGCAAGAAGAAAACGAAAACTGCAAAAACTAAGAGCAGGCAATTGCAAGTTCAGAATTTACTTTTATAATGTGAATCACTCATTCAAAAATTTTATAAACTTGCTGTCCGGCACAAACAGAATAACCATAAAGAGGAGTCATAAAGAACAATAAAGGTAAAGCTACAAAAGAGGGATAAAATGAAAAAATATGTTTTTATGTTCGGAGAGATTGAAGGGAGTAAGGCCTTACTCGGTGGAAAGGGCTTTGGACTGTCTGAAATGACAAAACTGGGCATTCCTGTTCCACCTGGATTCACAATAACAACAGAAGCATGCAAGGAATTCTTCATCAAAGGGAATAAATTCCTCAATGAATTATGGTCTCAAGTTATAGAAAAACTTTCAGAATTAGAGCAAAAAACAAATAAAAAATTCGGAGATAAAGAGAATCCCCTGTTAGTTTCAGTAAGGAGTGGGGCGGCAATATCCATGCCAGGAATGATGGACACTGTGTTGAATCTTGGTTTAAACGATGAAACAGTTAAGGGCCTCACAAAGAATACAGATAATGAAAGGTTCGCGTTCGATTCTTACAGAAGATTTGTTCAAATGTTTGGAAATGTTGTTCTTGGTATAGAACACTCAAACTTTGAAGATATAATAGACAAAGTTAAAGCAGAGAAAGGACTTAAGCAGGACATTGAGTTGGAAACAGATGACCTGAAAGAACTAACAAAAAGGTTTAAGCAATTAATAAAAGAAAAAACTGGTACTGACTTCCCGGAGGATCCTAAAAACCAGTTGAAAATGGCTGTTGAAGCTGTATTTAACTCCTGGAACAATGACAGAGCAATAAAGTACAGAAAACTGAACAAAATCCCTGACAACATCGGGACAGCAGTCAATATTCAATCAATGGTTTTTGGCAATATGGGATCTGATTCTGGAACAGGAGTTGCATTCACAAGAGACCCAAGCACAGGAGAAAAAAGTGTTTATGGAGAATACCTGCTTAATGCCCAGGGAGAAGATGTTGTCGCAGGAATAAGAACTCCGCAGAAAATAAACAGGTTAAAAGATGAGATTCCAGAAGCGTACGAAGCGTTGATGAATGTATGCCAAAAATTGGAAAAGCATTTCAAAAACATGCAGGATATTGAATTTACAATAGAGCATAAAAAACTATTCTTACTGCAGACAAGAACCGCAAAGAGAACAGCACAGGCAGCTGTAAAAGTCGCTGTTGATATGGTGGGAGAAGGTCTGATAAATAGGGAAGAAGCAATAATAAGAATTAAGCCAGAACAGATAGAGAGATTACTGCATAAAAGAATTGACACAAAGGCAAAAGTAAAAGTTATAGCAAAAGGACTCCCTGCATCACCGGGAGCAGCAACAGGAAAAGTAGTGTTTAATGCTGACAAGGCAGAGGAACTCGCTAAGAACGGAGAAAAAATTATTTTAGTCAGAAAAGAGACCTCACCTGAAGACATACATGGCATGGCTGCCTCTCAAGGTGTATTAACAGCCCGTGGGGGAATGACATCACACGCAGCAGTCGTTGCGAGGGGTATGGGAAAATGCTGTGTTGCAGGATGCGAAGACATAAAAGTCAATGAAAAGGCAAATTACTTTGAGGTAAAAGGTCTAAAGATAAAAGAGGGAGAAGTCATATCCCTCAATGGAACAACAGGAGAGGTTATTCTTGGAGAAGCCCCATTGTTAGAGCCAGACATAAGCGGGGATTTTGATATTATTCTAAA
Source organism: uncultured Methanosarcinales archaeon (assembly GCA_964385745.1). Taxonomy (GTDB): domain Archaea; phylum Nanobdellota; class Nanobdellia; order Woesearchaeales; family WAPY01; genus CAYLQB01. The sequence continues at coordinate 14,442 of CAYLQB010000014.1, read as the reverse complement.
ATGGGCTGATGAAATAAGAAAATTAGGAGTCAGGGCAAATGCAGACACACCAGGAGATGCTGAAACAGCGAGGAAATTCGGAGCAGAAGGAATTGGACTATGCAGAACAGAACATATGTTCTTTGGAGAAAAGAGAATCCCCATAATGCAGAAGATGATAATGGCAGAGAAAAAAGAGGAAAGACAGGAATACCTAAACCAACTTTTACCAATGCAGAGGACTGATTTTGAGGGATTATTCAAGGCGATGCATGACCTGCCTGTTATAATAAGATTGTTAGACCCTCCTTTACATGAATTCCTGCCAAAGAGGGAGGAGCTAATGGTAAAAATCGCAGTTATGAAAGAGAAAGGAGCAAAGGATGAAGATATAAAGAAAGAAGAGAAAGTTCTCAAAAGGGTTGAGGAGTTATACGAGTTTAATCCAATGCTCGGGCATAGGGGCTGCAGGTTGGGAATAACTTTCCCGGAAATTACAGAAATGCAGGTGAAGGCAATAATAGAGGCAGCATGCAATGTCAAAAAGAGTGGTATGAAGATTATGCCGGAGATTATGATTCCTCTTGTGGGCAACATAAATGAATTGAAAGACCAGAAAGCATTAATCAGAGAAGTTGCTGAAAGAACACTCAAAGAAAATGGTACAAAGATAGATTATAAGATTGGAACCATGATAGAACTTCCGAGAGCGGCGTTGCTCGCAGATAAATTAGCAGAAGAAGCTGAATTCTTCAGTTTTGGAACGAATGATTTGACCCAAACAGCACTTGGCTTTTCCAGGGATGACGCAGGCAAATTCATAAAAGTATATTTAGAGAAAGGAATACTAAAAGATGACCCTTTCAAGACGATAGATGTTGAGGGAGTAGGAAAACTTGTTGAGATAGGGACATCTCTCGGCAAAAAAACAAACCCAAAATTAGAGGTTGGCATATGTGGAGAGCATGGAGGAGACCCGAAATCAATTGAGTTTTTCAACAGAGCAGGACTTGATTATGTAAGCTGCTCCCCATACAGAGTTCCGGTTGCAAGATTATCAGCAGCACAGGCAACATTAAGAGAGAAACAGAGTCGATAAAGCAGATTAAACAGACAGAAGCATATTTGATAAAGATAGTTGACAATGATGAGATAATACACTTAAAACAAATTAAGGTTGGAGAGTGCGTAAATTAACAAACCAGAACTCCATGCAAAGGGATGCTCTGACTTGTAAAAAAAACCTCTAAAAGGATTCCCTTTTTTATCATAAATCTCATGGACCACTTTATACTCTAAGATTTTATCAACGATTCCTGATAGGACTGCCCTGTAATTTGAGTTTGTCTTCTTTCTGGCTATTAATTCCAAAGCGCCAATCCATAACCATGCCTGATTATCATTGTGATAACCTGCCAATCCCGTTAACCTTATTAGTGGATGAATTCTGTTCCTTGGAAAAAGTGGGTAATTGGTTCGTGTCGGAACTGGATAATTGAGTTTTTTATTATCAATAAATTCTATTATCTGCCTTGATTTCTTCCTGTCAGCAATACCATATATAATTGCAAGCAGGTTGCCGGCTGTTGAAAAATAATCTTTAAAACAGGTTGAATCAGAGTAAAAACCTTTATCGTTATTCCAGAGAACATCATTAATTCTTTGCTTTATCTCCGAGGAATTCTTTAGTAATTCCCTATTGCTGTTATTGTGATTAATCACACCTGCCAAATAAGACAGGTCAAATGTTGCTTTGTAATAAAGCGCATTAACATAAATAGATTCGCAATTGCGCATTATTGAATCATCCCAGGCACAACTCGGATGTTCTATTATCAAACCGGTTTTTTCATTCAGAAAGGTCTCACTGTAATGGAGAATATCCTCTAACTTCTTGAAGTTTTTCTTTATAAAACCAATGTCACCTGTCTTTTCATAATAAGCTCTCATTGTATTGAGTAATAAAAAACCAACATCAATTGAAGGGTACTTCTTGAAATAGGGCTGGAGGGGAGTATATATCGGTTTTAATCTCACCTTGTCTAGCTTAACATTAAATATATCCAGGATTAATTTTATTAAAGCAAGGTCATCAAAAAGTGTTGGGACTTCACCATTTTTAGTATTATTCAAAAACAATTCGAGATTTTTCTTAACTATATTTGTATCTCTCTTGTTTTTTAATTCCAGAACTCCGAAACTTGCAAAGAATGAATCCCTCGCCCAATATTCACTAAAATGCTGTCTTCCGGCAACGATTCCCTCTTTATCATAACACGCTCTTAATGAAGAAACAATAATTCTTCTGGCCTCACCCAGCTTTTCCATATCAATATTTACGGTTTTCATTTGACTCAAAGATATTGAAATATAATTTATAACACCAAGCACAACTTATAACGCAGAAAGTAACAGCAAACTTTATAAGGATTACGATTTATTAGAGGATGAAAAGCGCCCGTAGCCTAGTCTGGAAGGGCAACAGCCTCCTAAGCTGTAGGTCGAGGGTTCGAATCCCTCCGGGCGCGTATATTTTAAAATATTACTTCCCAGAATGTTATTCCTGAGCAAGGGGGGTCACGAAAAACAATATAAGATGTTAGAAGACATCTCACAAAACAAATATGATTTTAAATGTGATTTTCAGTTATTCTTTATACCTAATCTTCAACAGTATTGAATTAAAAACCTTCTCTATTGATGGTGTTCCATCAATCTCAACCAGAACCCCCCTCTTTTTGTAAATCTCTTTCAATGGCTCTGTTTCCTTATGATAAACGCTTAATCTCCTCTTTATTATCTCTGGCTTATCATCTTCTCTCCTTACAAGGGGAACATGGCATACCTCGCAGACAGGAGTTTTCTCAGTATCCTTAACTATGTAAACTCTTCCACACTTCGGGCATATCATCCTGCTCGATATTCTCTTAATGCTGATTTCATCAGGAATCTCAATGAAGATAACAAAATCAGGTCTTATTTTACCTTCAATAATCTCCTCTTGCTCTTTATTCCTTGGATAACCGTTTAATATAAAACCATTCTTACACTCTGGCTTTTCACTCCTCTCCTTTATCAGACCAAAGATTAATTTTGTCGGTAGAAGATTACCTGTCAACAGCATCTTACTTATTTTTTTACCAAGTTCATCACTTTGCTTTGCTCTTTCTCTTAATAATCCACCAGCAGAAAAAGTTGGGATGCCTAATTTTTCAGATAATAGGTTTGCCTGTGTGTCCTTACCAGAGCCCTGAGGACCAAGTATAAAAAAGATTCCTTTGTATGTACTGCTCACACTGAACTTATCATCTTGCATTAGCACATCACCCCAAACAATATATTAAGCACTGAATAATTCTCTTATGGCAACAGTTGCATAACTCCCTTTTGGAAGTTCAAACTGCAGGACTGCTTTCTTCATACTCTTATTAAATTCATCATTATCAATACTGAATTTAAAGTTTTCGGCTTTAACAACCGCCTTCCTTGAAGAGCCCTCCAAACTTAAGTCAGGAACCTTCTTTATTATAAAATCCTGCTTGTTAATCCCAAAAGATGCCATAATCTCAATGCTCTTCTTCAGAGTTTTATTCCAAAACTCATTTTGATTCGTCTCACTTCCAAAACCAACAAGAGGAATTTCCTCCATCTTAAACCTTTTTAAGCAGTCCTGTTCGCTAAAAGTTAAATCTAAACCACTAATTTCAATGTTAAATTTATTAGAGCAAATCCCATTTAGTGAAGATGATAAGACCTTGTTGAAGATAAAACTTTGAAAACTGTGAATATATAAGAGAAGTATTTCTCTTGGCAAAATCCTCAAACTCCCCAGGAAATCATTTTTATATTTAATCAAATGCTCATTTAATTTCTTGTTAAGCCAACTGTTTCTGTTATATTTTATTATTGTCTTCAATGCTTTCTCAAAATCCTGATGAAGGATTTCGATTCCAATAGGATAATTTTGTTTTGAGAATCTCTGCTCACCAAAGTAATTAGGGAACAAGAAAGAGTTTTGTTTGAATGTTCTTAATCTCTCAATATCCACATCATTTACATTCCGAATGATTATCTTAAACTTATTACCTAATAGGTTACCGAATAATAACCTTTCATCACTAAAACCCATAAATTTAAGAGAGAAATTATTGAAATCAAAATCCTTTGTGAGAAATTTCCTCCTTTTTATCGTAATAAATTGCCTTGTTATAGCAAATTTGTCCTTTAAACCAGCGTATCCAATCTCACTTGGTTTAAGTTTAAACCTGCTTCTCAAAATGCTCACAGCTGACTGTGTGCTAATATTCCTCTTTTCCAGAAGAAAGAGAATATGTCTTCCTGACTCCTTCGGTTTTATGACAGGAATTTCCTCAACAACAAAATCATCAACGACTTGTTTTATTTTATACATAATAAATAATTGCTTTTATCTGATTTAAATCTTTTTGCAAAAACTTTTAAATACTTCATTTCTCCTTACTTTATAACTCCAATGCGGGGGTAGCAAAGTCTGGTCAAATGCGCAGGACTTAAGATCCTGTCTCTTAGTGAGTTCCTGGGTTCGAAGAGAGATTACAAAGTAATCTCTGGAAAGTCCCAGCCCCCGCATTCTGCCTCCGTGGCTCAGTGGTAGAGCACCACCTTGGTAAGGTGGGGGTCACGGGTTCAACTCCCGTCGGAGGCTTAAAGATATAAGAGCAAGAAAGATAATCTTTAAATAACAAAATCATTTTCCTTATTGTAACAATAGAGCATTAAGGGTGTATAAAGAGTATGTTAAAGAGGGCCCGTGGTTTAGTGGCTATAACGTCACCTTGACGATATACAGATGAATATCACCTGTCAACATTTGTTTATCAAAATGGTGAAAGTCCCCGGTCCGAATCCGGGCGGGCCCATTACATTCCAAAAAATAGGTGGTACTCATTAAAAGAATAAACCTTTTCTTCACAGCAACGATAATCATTATCTTTGTATTGCTCTTAATTATAACTTTGCCATTCGCTAAAAGTTTAATAACCGCTGCAATATTGGCTTATATCCTTTATCCAATATACAATTTCTTACTCTCAAAATTAAAGAGTAAAAACTTAACAGCATCTATAATGCTCATTTTAACATTACTCTTGATTATAATCCCTATGTTTTTAATCATCAATGGAATCATCGGAGAGAGTTTAGGTGTTTACTCAAGCATTAAGGGTAATATGTCCCAAAGTGTAGTGATAAATAAGTTATCAAATATTAAACTGCCGGAGAAGTTGGGTAATTTTGATTTTAAAATTGTAACAACACAAACGGCCTCAAAAGTGGAGAATTTACTCATTGGTATAATATCAAAATTAATCCTTTCTTTACCAAACATGCTTTTCAACCTCTTTATTGTTTTATTCTCCTTATTCTTCTTCTTTAGAGATGGTGATAAAATTTTGGATTTTACAAGGAACCTGCTGGAAATAAATGTCAAGCATAGGAGGTTCCTCGAGAGAGAAGTCAGCTCAATGACATATTCTATTATTTATGGAAACTTCATGGCAGCTTTAGCACAGGCAATTTTAGCGACAATCGGATATTTCATTTTCCAGGTAAAAAGTCCTCTGCTGTGGGGATTAGCAACTTTCTTTATAGCCATGATTCCCTTAATCGGCTCCTCTATTATATGGGGGCCTTTAGCTATACTAAAACTTATTGAGGGTTATTTTACCCAGTCCTGGCTGTTAATATTTCAAGGAGTCAGTTTACTCCTATGGGGTGCATTTGCAGTTGGAACAATAGATAATATTGTAAGGCCAAAATTCGCAGGTGAAAAATCAAGAATCCACCCATTGATAATACTGATAACAATGATAGGTGGAATCAAAATATTCGGTTTTATAGGAATAATCGCGGGACCTATAATTTACGCATTAGCAGCAGGTATTACAAAATTGTATTTTAAGTATGGAACAGAACTCTTGACCAAGAGGAGGAAAAATGAAAATCAAAAAATTAGAGATTAACACAGGAGGGCCCCTCATTGTTTTAATGAATGAGAAGGACGCTCAAAGATTGAACTTTCATATAGGAGACAGGATTAAACTTGTTAAAAGAAAAAAAGCACTTACCGCTATACGGGATTTATCTTCTAAAAAAGTACTTCCCGATGGTTATTTAGGTCTATTTAAAGAGGTGTATTCAAGAATTAAAGTGAAGAATGGAGAGAATATTGAAGTCGAGCCAGGAGTAAAACCTGAATCAATAAGATTTATCAAAGAGAAACTTGACGGAAAAGAACTATCTGAAGAGAAGATTAAAAGAATTATTGAGGACATAAGCGACCAAAAATTATCAGAAGTCGAAATAACCTATTTTGTGTCAGCATGCTATCCGGAAAGATTATCTATGAGAGAAACACTTTATTTAACGAACGCAATGGTAAATACAGGGGATGTTCTGAGAATTCATAATAAGATTGTGGCAGACAAGCATTGCATTGGCGGGGTAGCGGGCAATAGAACAACGATGATTTTAGTTCCAATAATCTCCTCATTAAATATTCCAATTCCAAAAACGAGCTCAAGGGCAATAACAAGTCCATCAGGCACAGCAGATACGATGGAGGTCTTATGTAAAGTTAGTTTCTCCATAAAAGAGATGAAGAAGTTGTTAGACAAAGCAAATGCATTTATGACATGGGGGGGAGCTGTTAATCTAGCTCCAGCAGATGACAAAATTATAAGGGTTGAAAATCCCCTGTCTGTTGATTCCGAAGGGCAACTCCTGGCGAGCATACTGGCAAAGAAGAAATCAGTTTCAGCGAATCATGTATTAATAGATATACCTGTCGGTAGAGGAGCAAAGATAGAAAATTTGAAAGATGCTAAGAGGTTAAAGAGAAAATTCGAATTATTGGGAAGGAAGTTAGGAATGAATATTAGAGTAATAATAACCGACGGCTCGCAACCAATTGGCAACGGAATCGGTCCCGCACTTGAAGCGAGGGATGTGCTTTGGATTCTGGAGAGAGATCCGAGAGCACCGAAAGACCTTGAATACAAAGGGGTCTTTATGGCAGCCCACCTGATAAACATGATAAAGAAGATAAGATTTAAGGATGCATTAAAAATTGCAAATGAACAGTTAGAATCAAAGAAGGCGCTTGAAAAGATGCTGTCAATAATAAACAATCAAGGAGCTAAAATAACCAGGAGTTCATCAATAAAGATTGGTAAATTCAAGAAAGTTATTAAATCTAAAAAAGCCGGCAAAATTATAAACATCAACAATAAAAGGATTTCATTGATAGCAAGAACAGCCGGTTCTCCCTTAGATAAGAGAGCAGGCATATACTTAGAAAAGAAAAAAAATGATTATGTAAATCATCACAGTATATTATACGAAATTTATGCTGAGAACAAACAGAGATTAGAATATGCAGCTAAACTCGCAGAAAAAGATTCTGGTTATGAGATTATTTGATGAAAGAACTCTTTTTATTTTAACTTTATTTCAACTTCTTCAAGAATAACAAAAAGATTTAAAAGTGATTTGTTGATTACAAGTTTTGTGCCGCGGTCGCATAACCTGGTAGTGCGCCAGATTGGAGCTCAATAATATTAATATCAAAACAAATTAAGCCAAATTAAGCAGTATTGAGAACAAAAATCTGGTGTCCGAAAGGACATCTGGGTTCAAAGTAATCTTTTGTCAGGTAATTATCAGTGATAAAAGATGATGAAAGTCCCAGCCGCGGCGTATTTATTACTATCTCTTATTTTACTTTTCTGCTGTTTTACTTTTAACTAAGAAAGTTCTATTACTTTAACTTTATCAACTATCTCATTTAGAATCTCATCAATATCAAGATATTTCTCTTCTTCGATTATTTCCTTTAAACTGGATTTTGTCGCTGGCTTATCTGGAACAGCCCCACAACCGGAAGTCCTTATTATTGAAATTTCATATGTCCCTATTTTCTCAGCAAGATTAACAATATCCTGCTTGTCAAAAAAAAGTAAAGGTCTCATAACAGGTATTTTCACAGCAGAATCAATGACCCTCAGATTCCTCAATGTCTGAGAGGCAACCTGCCCTAAATTATCTCCTGTGAGCAGGAAATTTATCTTTTCTTTCAGAGCGATTTTCTCAGAAATCATTAACATAGCTCTCTTACACAAAACACAATGCAACTTTATCTTATGCGTTTGAGAGAGGGTCCGCCTATGGAATTCTTCAAAATTAATGATATAAAGTTTAAACTCTTTGTTGAATATCTCAGAAAGTTTCTTTATCAATTTTTTTATCTTTTCGATGTTTTTCCTATCTTCATAAACACCATTGTCAAAATGAATAAATAATAACTCAAACCCCTGCGATAGAAGAACAAACGACGCTACAGGACTATCCAATCCTCCTGAGATTAGGGCCAGTGCTCTTTTACTTTTGAAAGAGGCAGGTCTGCTTTTATTCATTATAGTTATTCTAACATACCTCTGATTATTAAATCTATTGCTTCCTCCTTGCTTAAACCGCGTGCCTCCAATGTTTGTAATTCCTTCCTGTCAACATTACCTATGGCTGCTTCATGAGTTAACCTTGCCTTTCTGTTTATAACTTTTAACTGGGGTATGGTCTCTGCAATCCCATCATCTATAAGGACTTCTTTACAATCAACATGACCTCTGGAATTGTCTCCTATTCCTATAACCTTACCAATAAACTTTGCCCTGGATTTGTCAGAAGCAATTAATCTGGATTTTAATATAGTGGCCGATTCCTTTCCGCGGAGTTCAGCGTTTTCATCCACTAAAACAAGGTCCTCCTTTTTTGATTTAACCTTTGCAATACTAACAAACTTCGCCTTGTCACCTAAAACTCCTTTCACATAATAATTCAGATTTCCAACTGTCCCGTAGAGCAGAGTGAAAGATGTCGAAAAGTTAGAACTTTCAGCAAGAGACGCATTCATCTTTGTATCAACCATTGCTCCTTCATCCCCATGATAATGAAATTCATGATAGGACAATTTTGCATGATTTTTCAACTCGAACAATGCTTTCATTCTATGAATAACCCGCTTGCCTCTTGGAAAAGTGCAGAAAGCATAAATCTTCAATTCCGAATTCTCTTCAGCTATAAATTTCATATCAATATTCTGTTCGAATGACTCATCCAGAACGCCGAAGCATAGGTAAAGAGGTTTATCAAGCTTAAAACCTCTCTTCAATCTCACTTCTGCCTTTACTCCATGTTCTGTCTCTTTGGCATTAATACTAATCCCGGGTATTGTTTTAACATTGACTATTTTATTTTTGTGTAGGAGTAATTTAGGCATATCTGAATCATGAAGCTTTGAAGCTACATCTGTTCCTTGAGAAGCAATTTCTGCATTTCTCAATAATTCATTGATAATATTGTTCTTTTCGAGATTATTCATTATCCAACACCTCTGATTCAGCTGGTTCGTCTATTTTCAGGTTATTATAAATTTTCAATATTTCTCCAGTAGAACTTTGTTTTATAATCTCTCCCTTGTATAACAATGCAGCCCTATCTGACATCTTCGCAATAGCTTCGCTGTGAGTTATCAGAAGAACATGCGCCTCTTTACTTATATCCTTGATTAACCTTTTAATCTTTTCAAAACTAAGCATATCTATACCAGAATCCGGCTCGTCCAGTATTACAAGCTTCGGTTTCATAATAGCAACACTAACAAGTTCAACCCGCTTTCTCTCACCACCACTAAGTTCATCTATTTTCTTATCCAAATATTTTTGGGATAAACCTGCCCGTCTAAGCATCTTGTTAATCTCAATGAGTTTTTCGTCAATTGATAAATCTCTGCATCCACAACTTGCAATAAGATAATCCTTAACCTTTAATCCCTCAAACTCAGCAGGAATCTGCCATGCGAGGGTTATCCCAAGTTTTGCCCTCTCATTAATCTTAAGTCCTGACAAATTTTTCTTATCAAATGTGATAGAACCAGAATAATCATTCTCAACACCCATTATACAATATGCGAGGGATGTTTTTCCAGAGCCATTTGGACCAATAATAGCAAAGATTTTAGAGTCCAAGAGGAGATTCACATCTTTTAATATCTGTGTTGAATTTTTTTTCAATCCTACTTTTCTCACTTCAAGCATTTATATCACCAGACATATTACTAATTAAATGGAGTCAGGGAGTCAGTTTAATTGAATAATTCAAAGCATATTTTACAATTTTTACCTACTTTATCTACTTTCTTATGAATGCGGCATAATAAACCCTTCCTCCTTGCGTATAGGATAAGCTTTTGGAGTTCATAAGTTGGACACTTTCCTTTAATAATATTATCCGCCGCTTTTTTTATTTGGGATTTAATTCCATAAAGTTCAAAGACCGCTCTCTTCCCTGACAAGTACTGCGATACTGCTGATTTTGTCAGTCCAAGAAGAGAAGCTATTTTCTGTTTTTTTATACCTCTCTTATAAAGTTCCTCACTAAGTCCTCTCCTCAATGCAGGGAGAATATACCATACTTCAATTTCCTGTGGCTGTAACATTTTATCAAAAAGTTAACGATAGTTAACTTATATTTAAACTTTTTGTTAGTTAGTTGGTGGAGGTTAACACACCACTCCAATAAGAAACACTCATATAAGCAGGGCGAGTAAAAATAAGGAGGAGTCAAACGAAAACTTTAAAAAGGAAAGATTAACCATAAGAACAAATCAGTTTATAATAATTTTATTGTAATCTTATTGGACTAACCAGTGGGGTGGGTTAGGTATATCTGATAAAAATTTAAATAAAAATCCTGGTAAAGGAAGATAATTGTTGGAGGTGGATTCATGTCAAGACATAAAAGACATAAGAAGTACAATAAAGAGCAAAAGGGGGAGCATAAAGAAATCAAAAAATCAAAAAAACAAGTTAAAAAGGAGTATGTAAAAAAAGAGAAGCATACTAAAGAAACAAGTAAAAAAAGAACAGTGAATAAGATAAAGATAAACACAAATATCAAGATAGGCATAATCGCAATTGCATTAATTTTACTTCTCTTCCTAGCGTATAAATTTTATCCAAGAAGGACAAATTCATTAGCAGACAAAGCAACAGTCGATTTATATGTCATGAGCTTCTGTCCATATGGAACACAAGCAGAAGAAGGAATGATACCTGCAGTTGAAAAATTAGGGCAGGTAAACCTTACACTCCATTTTATTGCTGATAAGAATGAGACAAGTGGAGAGTTTAGGTCATTACATGGACCAGAAGAGGTTAATGAGGACTTGAGACAGGTCTGTATCATAAAACATTACCCCAACAACTGGGAGGATTATGTTTTGTGCATGGCAGGCAATTATTCTGAACTTGTAAGAGATACAGAAAGCAGGTGGCAGGAGTGCGCCAAAGAAAACAGCATAAACATAAACAAGATAAAGAGTTGTTCAGAAGGAGATGAAGGTAAAGAATTGCTGAGTGAAAATATTAAAGACGCAAACAGCAAGAATATCGGCTCATCACCGACTATATTTATTAATGGGGAACCATATCAGGGTCAAAGAGATGTGAAGTCATTTATGAGAGGGATATGCACAATAATAAATAACAGCATATCAAAATGCAGTGAAATACCACCGCCGACAAAGGTGTTGATGACTGTACTCAATGATAAGAGATGTGGTTCTGACTGTGATATTACCCGAACAGTAAATGCGTTAAAACAGCTTCTCCCAGGGGTAAGCGTCAAAGAGATTGATTACAGCACACAAGAAGGAAAAAATCTTTACAAGGAGTGGGGAATACAATACTTACCGGCAATTGTATTTAATGGTTCAATAGGAGACAGCACTGCGTACACAATTCTAAGTAGATATTTGATGAATCTCTCAAATAAGAATTATCTTTTGAGGATAAGAGCAAGTTTCGACCCAACAAAAGAGATATGTGATAACAAAGTGGATGATAACAATAACGGCTTAATTGACTGTGCTGACCCGGATTGTAAGGACAGTGCTTACTGTAAATATAACTTTACAAACAATCATCCAACATTACAGCTGTTTGTAATGTCCTACTGTCCTTATGGAACTCAGGCAATGAAAGCATTATTGCCTGTCTGGTCAGAATTCAAAGCGAAGAATGCTCCAGCAGACATTGAACTGAGATTTGTAAGTTATACAATGCACGGCCAGAAAGAAGACGAAGAAAACGCTAGATTAATTTGTATCAGAGAAGAACAACCTGACAAACTGATCCCTTATTTAGAATGTTATCTTAACGCGTCAGATGGTGTTGGCTGCTTAAACAAAACAGGAGTCGACTCTGCCAAGATGGAAGATTGCGTAAAGAATAGATATGACAAATACTTTGAAGTGGACAAGCAACTCAACAAAGATTACAAAGTTCAAGGCAGTCCAACATTCGTGCTAAATGGAAAGCAGGTAAGAGTAGACAGGTCACCAGAAGCAATAAAAGAAGCTATCTGTAATTTGTACGATACAGACAAGAAACCAAGTGTTTGTTCTGAGACATTCAGCAGTGAGGCAACTTCACCAGGATTCGGTTATCAGACAGGAGGTTCAAGTGGAAGTACAGCACAGTGCAGTTAAGAGATAACAAAAATAACAGAGAAGTATGGAGTAATACAAATAAAGGGCTTTCAACTAATTTTTATTTTTTATAATTTCTTATTTTCAACCTGGCGACAGGTGTAAGTATTCTAAGAAGCAGGATAAATTTTTATACTTTTATTAAAACCTCACAGTTATGGGAGAAATTAAAGGTCTTAGCAGGAGCAGAGGTCTAAACATCGAACCTGATGAGAAAGCCAGATATGATTCTATAATAATAAGATACTCATCTGAGATTGGAATCAAAGGGAAGAACAGGTCTGACTTTGAGAATAGATTAATCACTAACATAAAAAAAGCACTCTGTAAAGATACAGAAAGTAAAGATAATGGAAAAAAAGGTAAAGTTATTGAGGCGAATAATAAAAAACAGACAGAGGTCGACAAAAGGTTCGCAATTAAGAAAGAGCTCAGCAGAATAATCATCTCAAAAAAGAAAACAGAAGATGGTGAAAGTGCGTATAATGAGCTAAATCGAGCAGGAAAGACATTAAAGTATGTGTTTGGGATTTCATCATTTTCAATGGCGAAGAGTTGCAATTTAGACATAGATGAAATAATGAAAGAAGCAAAGAGGATATTCTTTTATTATTACAAAAAGAGGAGATTTAAAACATTCAGGGTTCGTACAAAAAGAATTAACAAGAGATTTGAGCTTACCTCGCAGAGAATAAGCGAACTTGTAGGAGAAATGATTTTAAAAGAAGCATCGGAAAAAGGACTTAATAATGAGATAAAGGTAAATCTAAAAGAACCAGATTTTACATTGGGAATAGAAATATTAAATCAAGCTTATTTCTTTTCCGGTAAAATTAATGGATTGGCGGGCTTACCTTATGGAATTGAAGGAGCAGGGATTATAAAAATAAATAATACACCTGAAAGAGAAATTATTTTATGCTGTTTTCTGATGATGCACAGGGGGATAAGACCTGTATTAGTAGGGGATGAAAAAAATACAAGAATCATATCAGACAATATCAGGATATTCTCGCATGAGGACATTGCCTGTTATAACAGTAAGGACGAAATTCCTGAATGGATAAAGAAGCAGAGCATACAAATATCATGCTTGTCACTTGATGACTTATTAGAGCCAGACAATAATAAAATAAAAGAAATCAGAGAATTAAAGAGCAAAAATAAAGACCTTTTCTTTCCACTGTTGAGTTATAATGAATTCATCAAAGAGAAAAAGAAAAGAATGGTTGAACTAATGAAACAGAACTAACAAAACGATTAAAACAGAAGAATTAACAGAATAAGCAGAGTACTTAACCAACACTCATCTATAGGTTTAAACAAATGAAACCAGAAGAAATAGAGAGGACTGTCTTGAAGACAATCAAAGATTACCATTTAATTGAAAAAGGTGATACTGTATTAGTGGCAGTTTCTGGAGGAAAGGATTCCATGAGTTTGCTTAGCATACTACACAAAAAATACAATGTTGATGCTCTGTTTATAGATGTTGGCAATGATGTTAAAGGCAACAACTTCGGAGAAAAATCAAAGAGATTAGTCGAAGAATACTGCGAAAATAACAATATAAAACTAAGAGAGACCTCATTTAAAAAAGAACTGGGTTTTACAATGACAGAAGCGTCAAAGATTTTAAAAGAAGAGACCTGCAGGAATTGTGGAATCCTGAAAAGATATATCATAAATAAAATGTCCAGAGGTTACAGTAAGGTGGCAACAGGTCATAATTTAGATGACGAATGTCAGAGCATATTGATGAACCTGTTCAAAGCGAATGTTAGAGCGAATCTGAGTTTAGGCCCAAGCACAGGAATCTTAAAAAACAAAAAGTTTGTCCAGAGAGTAAAACCTCTCTATTTCATAAGTGAGAAGGACAT
>CAYLQB010000013.1:0-20866 GCA_964385745.1 uncultured Methanosarcinales archaeon | reverse complement strand
TCCCGGAGCTCATGTGCTGAGTAAAGCGGATATTGTCGGCGGCAAATGCCTTCAGCAATGCATGCAGAACGAGGATAATGATTAAAGAAAAGCTTAGCAATAATTAAATATATTTAAATAAATTAAAGTTATAACAACATTAAACATAAAGAAGTTAAAGTTATGATGAGTAATATATAAATGACGATAAGGTCATAACAGAATAACTCAGAATGAACAGAGTAAAGTTATAATAACTAATATACACAGAACATAATATACACATAATAACCAGAAGTTACGCTAAGGGAACATATAAAGGAATTGATAAAAATGTTCATCGATATTGTAATACCCAAGGATAATGAGAAGGATTTTATTAAAACAGCTGAAGCTATTGGAACAAAGGGGCTCTGTTTCTTGTACACAGAAGAAGAATATAATGCCGGCTTTCAGAGGATAAAAGAAGTAAAAGAATACGCAGAAAAGAAAGGTGTTAACACTTACTGTGGACTCCTGCTCGATAGGAGCAACATAAAGAAAGTTAGAGTGCTGAGAAAGAGATTAAAACCTGACTTAACAGCATCTTCTGCCGGTGAAAGAAATGAACTGGATAATAACATAAACCTCCTGTTTGAACTTGAAGAACAGCGTAAGGACTTTATGAAATTCAGAAACTCGGGACTGGACTTCGTTAAGGCGAGAATAATGAATGAGAAGAATATACTCCTTGGAATTTCCTTCAATCTATTATTCCACTCAAAACAGAAAAACAGGATTATCGGAAGGTTTATGCAGAATATAAAGATATGCAGGAAGAAGAAGGTTGAACTTTTGATTGCCTCATTCGCAAGAAAGAAAGAAGAGTTGAGACCTGAAAAGGAACTAAAGAGCTTATTATTCATGCTGAAAGCATCAACAGAGCAGATAAAGAAAGCAGGAGACAGTTTACACAATAAGATAATATTAAACTCAAATATTTACTCGGGAAAGATTATAGAGCCCGGCATTGAGAGATTAAGCGATGAAGAAATCAAACAGATGAAAACGAAAAGCAGAAAAGAGACAAATAAGAGAAAAATCAAAGGGAGTAAAGTAATCAGAAAAATTAAATATAAAAAGAAGATAAAGAAAGGTGGAACACCAAAGAAAAAAGAAAAAGCAAAAAAGAAAAAGAATAAGACAAAGAGAAAAAGAATAAAGAGCAAGATTAGCAGGAAGAGAAGAGACAACACAAAAATGACAAAGACGAGAAAAATAAAGAAGAGTAAGAGAACATAAATGAGGATACAAGTATTAAGTTGGACATAAGTACAGGTCCTAAATTTAATCTTAAAGTAAACAATTTGAAAGATAAAGTAAACAAGTTGAAAGAAATAAAGCAGGAGAATACAATGGTATTTTAATAATATTTATTCTAAATATTCTGCTGAATATTTATTCTTCATAAACCTGAAAATCCTCTGAAGTCCTTAAGGATATTTCTCCCCTGAAATTCTTCATTATAAGATTATTTTTTATTATTTCCTTCTTTGAATAATTGCTCAACAACCACCATAATTTTATATAAGCTGTCTCAGGAGTCATGTCAGAATAGTTTCCCAAAACTCCAATATCAAGCAGTTTTCTTCCAGGAGAATAAACATTCATATTGACTCTTCCAAATATTGTTTGCGAACTCATAACGAGAATTGTCTTTTTAGACAGGTTCTTCAATGCCTTAAATATTCTCTCATTTTCGGATGTAAATTTATCTGTCTTTAATATTGGAAAGTGTCCAAGACCTGTTCCTTCAAGTACTAAACCATCATACTTTTTAAAGAATAATACCTGTTCAGCCCTTAAACCAGGAAAGGAACTTAACATTGCAACCTTTATTTTAGGATTTACTAACCTGAGTTTTAACTGCCTGTTGCCCTTTTCTTTCTTAGTATAATGAGCAACAAAGAAATCAACTTTTTTATGTTTATAATCCACTCTCGCTATTGGCTTTGCATTCACCGGTTTGAATGCATCCCTCCTTGAAGTATGAAGCTTCCTGACCTTACATCCGGGAAGAATAACAGAATAAGTGTCGTTCATGCTTTCATGCATTGAGATAGCGACTCCTGCAAAATCGCTCTTCGCTATAAAGAAAACAGCATTAATTAAGTTAAGATAGGCATCAGAACTTGCGCGGTCAGAACTACGCTGTGCTCCGACTAGGAGTACTGGCTTTTTAAGACCTTCAAGTATAAAACTCAATGCAGCGCTAGTGTAATGCATAGTATCTGTTCCATGTGTGATTATTATACCGTCAGCACCTGCTTTAACCTCTTTAAGAACTTCCTTTGCTATCAGGTTGTAATGCTCAGGCCTTAGATTCTCAGACAAAAAATTGCCTATTAACCTGCTCCTGAAATCAGCAATTTCTTTTAACTCAGGAAACATTCTCAACAAATCATCAGGTCTAAAACTGGCTATAACAGCCCCTGTCTTATAATCAACTTTTGATGCAATAGTCCCTCCTGTATGAAGTATGGAAATAAGCGGTTTATATTTCTTTAATGTGTTCTTATCATCTGTCTTCTCTACTTTATTCATCTTACTTGCTTTTTGATTTACTTTCTTCTTCATCTGGTTAATAATACTGGTTTTCTTATCTGCTCTCTCTGTATTCCGGGGGTGTTCTTTCCCGAGATTAAATGACTTTATATTATTCAACAGAATTCCAACATTATAGCCATTGTCTAACTTGATGAAGATTGTCTTACTTGTCTCGTCTTTAGATGTCTGAGGTAACAGCATACCCTCTATTATAGAATCATCTTTTAACTCCAACCTGACTTTCGAGCCCGATTTGAGATTCTTTATAGAAAGAAGAGTGGAGTTTATCTGTTTTAAATGCTTTTTTCTCCTGTTTGGTTCAAACTTCATGTTGGTTCTCTTTGACATAAAATTACTATTATTTACTCTTTTTTTAAGCTTTTTGTTTTAATACACAGAAATCTTTTTATATGAGTCATAGGGTAATATAATACACAATATTATTATCATCATAAAATCAAGCATAATTAGAGGTATAGGTGGTAAAAATGATAAATAAGGATCATGGAATAAAATTAAAGGTTGTGGAAGCTGTTCAGGATGATGTTAATAAGGGTATAGTCAGAATTGACTCTGGTTATATGAGACAAATCGGTGTCAGGCCGGGAGATGTTGTGGAAATAATAGGCCAGAGAACAACGCTAGCCATAGCTGACCGCTCTTACCCTGGCGATGTCGGTCTTAATATAATAAGAATGGACGGTATAACCAGGAGAAACGCGAGGACGAGTATAGGTGAAGTTGTAATTGTAAAAAAGGCAGTTGAATTAAAGGAAGCAAAAAAAGTTATAATCGCACCTGCAAGAAAGGGCATCTTTGTTAGAGCATCACCTCAAATATTCAAGCAGGGCTTGCTCGGAAGAGCTATTGTCAAAGGGGATATAGTTGCATTAGGAGGAACAACAAGGAGAAGAACAACGATGAGCCAAAGCCCATTATTTGATGACATATTCTCTATGTTTGAAGAGAATGCTCCCGGGTTCGGATTCTCTGATTTGAAATTCGTAGTCGTGGATGTCAGTCCGAAAAAGGGAGTTATCAGCGAACTTACAGAGATTGTCTTTAAGCCAGAAGCAGTTGAAATCAGTGAAGAAAGGATTCCAGAAGTTACCTATGAGGATATCGGCGGACTTGGGGATGAGATTAAAAAAGTCAGGGAAATGATTGAATTACCTCTTAAACATCCTGAAATATTTGAAAGGTTAGGAATAGAACCACCAAAAGGAGTTTTACTCCACGGACCTCCTGGAACAGGAAAAACACTGCTGGCAAAAGCAGTTGCAAATGAAACAAATGCGCACTTTATACTTATCAATGGACCTGAAATAATGAGTAAATACTATGGGCAAAGTGAGGAAAACCTGAGGAAAAAGTTTGATGAAGCAGAGAAGAATGCTCCGTCAATTATTTTTATAGATGAAATAGATGCTATCGCAACAAAAAGGGAAGACAGCAAGGGTGAGGTTGAGAGAAGAGTTGTGGCTCAACTCCTCGCTTTAATGGATGGTCTAAAGTCGAGGGGCAAAGTCATTGTCATTGCAGCAACAAATGTGCCAAACCTGCTTGATCCTGCCTTAAGGAGACCTGGAAGATTCGACAGGGAGATAGAAATTGGAGTTCCTGACAAAAAGGGCCGGCTTGAAATACTCAAGATTCACACCAGAAATATGCCATTAGCAAAGGATGTTAAACTTGAAGAACTTGCGTCTGTAACTCATGGATTTGTCGGTGCGGACTTGGCCGCTCTTGCAAAAGAAGCCGCTATGATTGTTCTCAGGAGGGTGCTACCTGACCTAAAACTCAAAGAGGAAGAACCCTTATCTGAAGATATCCTTGAAAAACTGATAGTCACAAGAAATGATTTTAAAGAGGCGTTGAAAGTTGTTAGACCGAGTGCTATGAGAGAAGTCATGGTTGAGGTCCCAAATGTGAACTGGAACGACATAGGCGGACTTGAGAATGCTAAACAAGAACTCAAAGAGGCAGTGGAATGGCCATTGAAACATCCGGAGGCATTCTTTAGAATGGGAATCAGACCTCCAAGAGGGATATTACTGTATGGACCTCCTGGAACAGGAAAAACACTGCTGGCAAAAGCAGTTGCAACACAATCAGAAGCTAACTTCATCACTGTTAAAGGTCCAGAGATTTTTTCAAAATGGGTTGGAGAATCAGAAAAGGCAATTAGGGAAATATTCAAGAAGGCAAGGCAGAATGCGCCGACAGTAATTTTCTTTGATGAGATTGACAGCATCGCACCTATAAGGGGCTTGAGGTCCACCTCCCATGTAACTGACTCTGTCCTGAACCAGCTTTTGACAGAGATTGATGGCCTGGAGGAACTGCATGATGTAGTTGTTATTGGAGCAACAAACAGGCCTGACATGGTTGACCCGGGAATATTGAGACCGGGTAGATTTGACAGATTAATATTCATACCTGTCCCGGACAAGAAAGCAAGATTAGATATATTCAAGATTCACACGAAGAAGATGCCATTAACAAAAGATATCAAACTTGAAGAACTGGCCAAGAAAACAGAGGGTTATACTGGCTCTGATATTGAAGCAGTATGCAGGGAAGCAGCAATACTTGCATTGAGGAAGGACCTAAAAGCGAAGCAGGTTAACAAGAAAAACTTTGACGAAGCATTGAAGAAAGTGTTCCCTTCAGTAACAAAGGATATTAATTCCAGATACAAATTATTTCAGGAAACACTGAAAATGGCAAAATTAAAGAAGGAAGATACAAAGCCGGGATACTTCGGTTAGAGCAACATGAACTGAATGAACTAAAACAGTGTAAAAGAAAAATACAAAAGAGAATTAAAAAAAGAATTTATTTATTTTATCTATTTCTTATTTTTTAAATATTCACACCAAACTCTTATTATTCCTTGCTGCTTACTTTCTCCTCTTTAACAAGGCCTTCAGTAAGGATATCTCTTTCCTGGTTTCTCTGGCTTCGATTAAATTCTCTTTAAGAACACCTTTCAAGTCCTCATTAAGGTCTTCAACAAGAGCAACAAGCACGATTAATAGTGTTGTAATAATCCATAGCAACATTGTAACAAAAAGGGTCATCATTTGACTGTCGCTCCCAGCTATCCAAAAAGCAACTATAAAACCTGCTATCAACGAGAAGAACCCTATAAGCAAAATCTTACCAAAAAACTTATCTTGATTCGCCTTTGAATCAGCCATAAAATCACCTCCTGTAAAAACATACTCATGTAAATTACGAAAAATACCACATAAATATTACAAATACAAAATACAATTAGTATACTGAACAACCTGATTTTTAAGTATTTCTAACGACTAATGAATAACAATCGAAGAAAATGCAATAAAAACAAAGAAGAGGTATACATCAAGTACACCTGAATATAAAAACCCAATCAACCAATATATGAATTATCCGCCTTGCCCTTTTTCATAGGACCCACTCTCGGCATAGGCATCGGAGGGGGAAGATTTACTTCTTTGCTAAGGATTACTGCTTCGATATTTGCCCTTGTCAATAATTCAGTCAAAACACCTGAAATAATGTCCTCAGGTAATTTCTTATCTTTATTCCATGTCTTAAGCATAGACAGAATCTTTCTTTTATCATCTACATAAACAGCGCTTCCTGTAATCAGTATCTGCCCGACATCTGATTTTTCTTTACTTTTATCTGAGGTATAATTTGAAGAAAATTCAAAGGAGATATTAAGTGCAGATGCGTTCTTCTGCGTTACAACATCGGATTCTTCAACATTCATTATTCTTATGTTATTGTTAATATTTATCCTCCCAACCTTCTGAATTCTCCTCTCCGCTATTAACCTATTAAAATTAAACCCTACAATCATAAAAACACCTCCTATATTAATAATGGATATATGGAGTAAGGGTTGTAAATCTGTTTATAAATATTTGGTTTTATAAGAAATTTTTTAAACAAAAGAAGGTTAACATAGATTATGGAAACAAATGAGAACAAATACACTGTTAAAGAACTAATAATTACATTGGGAATTTTCATCCTGTTTGCTGTAACAATACTCTGGGCTTTTTTTTATATAGTAAGGAATTACACATTGGACACTTGCGGATGCAGAATTCCTATTCTAATAATTATTATAATTATCATAGCAGTAAGCATTTTCTCAGGAGCGATTGTTACTTTCCTATTTTTATCAAGAAGAGAAGAAAAAAAGAAAGTCATAAGAAAGGACTCCTTAATTACATTAAGATTTCTAGAAAACGATGAAAGAAGAATAACAAGAGAATTAATAAAAGCAAACGGCGAGTTATTGCAATCAGAGATTGTCAAAAAGACAAACCTGAATAAGGTAAGAGTTACACGCAGTTTGGCGAAGCTGGAAAATAGGGGTATAATTAAAAGGGAGAACCTTGGAGCAACAAAGAAAGTTACATTAGTAAAAGAGCTAAGAGACCTGTTTTCTTGCGAGGCCTGTGAGTAATAAACATAAACTAATATTAAATTCTATTTCTGCAGCAAGTTCTAATTTTACAGCTTTTGACCTGAACAGGATGAGTTTCAGTTTTTGAAACAAAAACTTATAAAGGGTTTCACAGTATGAAATAGTTAATTCAATATAAATCAGATACAAAATATATGAATACTAAATATATGATGCTGAACATATGAATGCTAAAAGCAAAAGTCCCAATTGGAGAGATAATATGATTCCTACAAGAAAAAGGAGAATTATCGGATTAGAGATTGTAACAATTCTAATGCTCATCTTTATGATGGGGTCAATCATAGTGCTGAGTGGATGCGCAGGTCATACAGGCAGAACAAACATAGAAAGCACAGACAAAGCCCCTATCATCAAAGGAAAAGTAAATGTCTATTTATTCTGGCAGAATGGATGCCCACACTGTGCGTTGGAAAAACCATTCCTAAAAAATCTCAGCAAGGAGTATCCTGTTAATGTTTATCTCTTCGAAATAGGTGACAAAAAAAATCTGAATCTTTGGATGGATTTCTGTAAATTATACAATGAAAAGCCATTAGGCGTACCTATGACCTTCATAGGGGATAAGCATTTTGTCGGGTTTGACAAGGGGGATGGCTTAATCGGTAATGAGATAGAATCGCAAATAAAAGATTGCATTAACAATGGATGTGTTGAGAAAGCATACTATTTAAGAGGAGACATCAATAATTCGGACTTTGAAGTGTATTCAAGTTTAGTCATTAACTTGTCAGGTATGCCCTCAAACACAAGCAACAATTCAGAAGCAGGAGAGGAACCCTGCAACAGCAAAAATGAAACAGTATGCGCTCCATCAGATTCATCAACCAACAACAGCATTAAGGAATCTACATTAACCTCCTTAACAGAGAAAATACCTGCAGAGAAAACATCAGGTAAGCAAAATAGAACAGAGGAGAATCAAACAAAAGAAGTAATTATCCCTCTTATTGGAAAAGTAAATGTTTCAAATATATCCCTGCCTTTATTTACATTAGCAATTGCGGGTCTTGATGGATTTAATCCATGTGCAATGTGGGTGTTGAGCTTCCTATTGACTTTATTGATATATTCAAAATCAAAGAAGAAAATGCTGTTTATAGGTTTAACATTCGTCATAACTTCTGGAGCAATATATTTCCTCTTTATGACTGCCTGGCTCAATTTTTTCTTATTTGTGGGTTATGTTAACATAATAAGAATATTGCTCGGTGTAATTGCTGTACTAATGGGTATAATCAATTTAAAGGATAGTTTCTGGTTTAAGAAGGGAATATCGCTAACCATCCCAGAAAAAGCAAAGCCAAAACTCTTCAAAAGAATGAGAACAGTTGTCAAAGAGAGTCAAGAATCAGACAGGATACCTGCTTCTGCCTTCATAGGAACAGTAGCATTAGCGGTAACAGCCAATCTAATCGAATTAGCATGCACAGCAGGATTCCCTGCAATTTACACGAGAATATTGACACTTAGGAGATTGAGTTTATTGTCTTATTATTCATATTTAGTCCTGTACAACTTTATTTATGTAATACCCTTATTCATGATTGTAATGATATTCTCATTAACACTCGGCGCTCACAAATTTACAGATAAGAGCGGCAGAATATTAAAGTTCATAGGCGGGACTCTAATGTTACTCTTAGGAGTGCTCCTGATTTATAAACCACAATTACTCATATTCAAGTAATTGACAAGCAGGATAGAAGATAAAAAAGAATCAAGGAAGATTTAGAAAATAAAAGTAGTCAAAGAAAGTGGTCAAAGATAATATAATCCATATGAGAGAGGTGAATAAAATGAAATTAAATGAATATGAATTCCCTGATGAACTAAGGTATAATGATGATTATTCATGGGTAAGAATAGATGGAGAAAAAGCAACTGTAGGAGTAGCAGATTTCGGGGCGAAATTGGTTAAGCAATTTGTATTTATAGAACTGCCAAAAGCTGGAGAAAAAATAAAGAAAGGAGATGTTTATGTCTCTCTAGAAGCGATAAAGTGGAGCGGTCATTTAAAGAGCCCTGTATCCGGGGAGATAACAGAAGTAAATAATGAATTGTTTGATAGCCCTGACACGATAAATAAGGATCCCTACATTAAAGGATGGATTATGAAGGTAAAATTGAGTGACAAAGAGGAGATGAAAGGACTTATGAGTGCAGAAGAAGCTATTGAGTGGGCTAAGGAGAAGATAAACAAATAAAAAAGTAAGAGATAAGAATAAAACAAATAAAACAAAAGGACAAGAATCAAGGAGGTGATTTTATGTCAGAAGATTTTAAAGAGATTCTTAACAATATAGGTAAGAACCTGGAATACTTTGGTTCTAAGAACCCAAAAATATTAGGTGCATTCCATCATTTTATGGAGACCTCTGAGGGGGATGGTAAACTGGACAAGAAGACAAAAGAATTAATTGCTCTCGCTCTGGCTGTTAAAGCCCAATGTAAGTACTGCATTGGATACCATGTCAAAAACTGCCTTGATTTAGGAGTCAGCGAAGAAGAAATGTTAGAAGCGTCCTGGGTTGCTGTTCTTATGGGTGGTGGACCATCATTGATGTATATGCAACTGGTCAAGGATGCAATAGAACAACTGTCCCAAAAATAAGTTAAGGACAAATCTTAAAAAGAGAAGAGTTTTATTTTATTTTTGAAATTTATATGCAATTTATGTGAGGTGTTAGAATGAAAATCGTTATTATAGGTGCTGGTGGAGCTGGAATAACAGCAGCGACAGAAGCAAAGAAAACAAACCATAATGCTGAGATTGTTATAATTGATAGGAGAGAAAATATTGGTTATGCTCCTTGTGCACTGCCGTATGTTTTGGGTGGAGAGATTAAGGATTTTAAACAAATATATGAATTCTCAAAAGAATTTCTTGAAGAACAGGGCATTATCTTAAAACTTGGAAGATATGTTACAGATATAATAGAAGACAAGAAAGAAGTTATTTTGGATAATAATGAAAAAATCAACTATGATTCCCTGATTCTGGCAACAGGGAGCCATGCTTTTGTTCCTCCAATTGAAGGAATTAAAGATGTAGAATTCTTTACCCTTAAAACAATGGAAGATGCCAATAAAATTAATGATAAGATAAGAGAACTTCAGGGTGTAAAGAAGGAGAAAATAAAGGCCGTGGTTATAGGTGCTGGTTTTATAGGGGCAGAAGTGGCTTATGCCCTGAGTAAAAGAGGGCTGGATGTTTTTGTGCTGGAAATGGCTCCATATGTTCTCCCAGTTATGCTCGACAAGGACTTTGCCGATATAGTAAAGAAAGAACTTGAAAGGAACGACATAAAAGTATTTTGCAATGTGAAGATTAATAAGGTAGAACAAGGAAAAGTTTTGGCGGAGAATAGCGAATACGCATTTGACATTCTTATTTTAGGAACAGGAGTGAGAGCAAATATCGAATTAGCACAAAAAATCGGATTAAATACAAACAAAGGCATCAGCGTCAATGACGAAATGATGACCTCCAAGCAGGGTATTTTTTCATGCGGGGACTGCATAGAAATTAATCATTTAATACTTAACCAGAAGGTCCCAAGTCAGATAGCAACAACCGCTTTAAGAACAGGAGTTATAGCTGGTTATAATTCAGCAACAGAAGGACCTAAAAAGAATTTTAAAGGAGTTCTAAATACTGCTGTAACTAAAATTGGTGAGTTAACAATCGCAAGTACAGGCCTTACAGAGTTCTTTGCAAAAAAGAATAATATAAACATCGTCAAGGCGGTGTTAAACACAGAAACAAAAGAAGAATACGCTCCCCAAAAAGAGGAACTCTTCATAAAACTCATAAGCGATTACAATAAGAATATTATAGGAGCACAGATTATAGGCAAGGAAGATATTGTTCCAAGAATCGACATAATAGGTCTTGCAATAAAGAATAAAATAAAAATTGACGAATTAATCATGATGGAGCATGCTTACTCTCCGTTAACATCTCCATTGAGGGAACCAATATCAATACTGGCTGAGTTGTGCCTGAAGAAAATAAATGCTAAAAAGGAACAGAAATAATGACTTGAAGGCCCATAATACTTTGAGAGGAGATGATAAAAATTAAAGAAGAGTTAGAAGATAAAGTGAGTGATGAGGAAGAAACGACTAACGAAGACAATGGTAAGGAGGGCAATAAAGAAGAAAAGAATGAGAGTGATATAAACTACGAAGATGAAAACAAGTGGCGTCTTTTAATCACAAGTACAGACAGTTATAAAGAACAGATGGCAATTGATGAAGCAAACATGCTGTCTGTTAAGGATGGAAAATCACAACCAATACTGAGATTCTGCTATTTTAAAATTCCTTCTGTGTCAATAGGTTTTTTTCAGAGCGTTAAGAAAGAGGTTAATGTTGAACTCTGTGAAAAGGGAGGAATTGAGATTTTTAGGAGAATGACAGGAGGGGGAGCTGTCTTCAAAGACCCTAAGAAAGAATTAAATTACAGTTTTATAATAAGAGAAGATGATGAAAAAATCCCCCTCGACATATTGGAATCATACAAAAAAATATGTGGGGCTATTGTTCTGGGACTGCGGGAATGGGGAATACCTGCTGAATTTAAACCGATAAATGATATAATAGTTCATAACAAAAAGATTTCTGGAAATGCACAGACAAGGAAGAACGGCATCTTATTGCAACATGGAACAATACTTTTAGATGTGGATATTGATAAAATGTTCTCTGTACTGAAAATTAACGATGAAAAGATTAAAGACAAGATTATCAAAAATGCCAGGGACAGAGTGACTTCTATCAGTAAAGAGGTAAGAGAAAAGATTGGTATGGAAGAACTTCAAAGAGCCATAACCCGGGGCTTTGAAAAAACATTCAATGTTCAATTTAAACTTGATGAGTTAACGAAGGAAGAGAAGAAAAAAACAAAGGAACTGTACGATTTAAAATACAACACCAACACATGGAACTTCTGGAAATAAAGATGAAACTCAACACGCAAAAAATTCAACGAAAGCGTGTAAGAATAATGAAGAAATAAGATGATAAATAAGGCGGCCATAAAATGATTTCTGTGGATTATAAAGGCAGGGGAGAGAAGTTATTAAGAATAGATATTGAATTTGATACAAACAGGTCAGATAATAAGAAGATTAAGAAGCTCGTTATAACAGGAGATTTTTTTGCTTATCCAGAAGAGGTCATCCAAAAGATAGAAGAAGAACTTGTGGGTGTTGATGCCGGCAGAAAAGCAATAACTAAAAAGGTAAGGGACATATTAAGAAGGGAGAAAGCAGAGTTCATAGGTCTAAGTCCTGAGAGTGTTGCAGAGGCAATCATGAAAGCAGAAAGCAGTGTAAATACAGCTGATTCTTGAAAAATAAACAAAAAATTTAAATATTCTCTATTTTATAGTAACAAATGGGTGAGATAATGCCATTGTATAAATCTGATATTAAAAAGTTATTAGAAGATAATAAAAGAGAATCATTAAATTACATCAGTAAGGGAGTCAACAAAATAGAAAAAGAATTGGGTGATAAATGTTATACCCTTGCAGGTTCATTATTTAACAAGATAGAAGGTTATGCTATTGAGTACGGTGTGAATGTGTATGACCCTGAAGTTTACTCTGAGTTGAAATCATTAGAAGGAAAAATTCCTAAAATAGATGTTCTGCATAAAAAACCAGAAGAAATCGCGAAAGAGGTATTAACTGAGTTAAAGATTGTCTCTAAGTGGGAAAGGCAGTACGATGAGGACCTCTCTTCTGGAAATGCACCTCATGATTCTATTGTTGAAGGATTAAAAATGTTGTATTTGTTTGTGTTGAATCCGTTTACATCCTCTCAGAGTATTAAATCAGAAAAACTTATGAAAGAGGTACAGGATATATATGACAAATATGTAACAGAATTTCTCACACAGGAGTATATTTTCAGATTTAAGTATGAACAGGGCGTAAAAAAGAACCAGGAATATCCTAAACATTTTCTTGAACGTAATTTCAGAATACATACAGATGCTACTAAACTATTAGAATTTGGATTCTCATTCAATAAGAAATACATCAGTAAGTTGGATTACAAGAATTTCTTCTGGCATTTTATGAATAGTGAGGTACTCGTGGTTCCTGGATTTTTAGTATATAAGACAGAGTTAATTAATAACTTTTTAAGGGAAAACAATCTACTTTCTGCTAAAGACAATATTGATTTACTACACCACCAATTGGACTCCCTTTTAGAGAAAGGCAAAAAACCTCCTATTTTTAGGTCTAACAAAGCATTATATAATACATTGGAGAAATCAGGACTTGAGGGGATACTGAATCAAGTTTTAAGAGTAGTAAATATAGAAGAAGAACTTAAAAAGGAGAATGCAGAGAACTTTCTTGAAGAGCATCCAGCCGCATTACTCTTAGGAATGGCAAGATTACTAAACGTAGATAAAACACTCACTGAACTTGAAGATGTATACAGCGCGATGGAGACAAAAAAAGACCTGGATGAACAGTACAAGGGTCTAAAAAAATACAAAGAAACACATAGAAATATTAATTCTGAACAGAAAAAGACCTTGGAGAAATTACTGAGTGGCATAGGAGCAACTAAAAGAGAAGCCCAAGAAAAGATTCTAAACTTCATGACAAGTACTCCTTATGAATAAGTGATTTTTAAGCTATATAACAATAGAGATATCTTGAGAGCTAGTTGTTTTATATATTATCAACGCTTGTCATTACTTATTCAACATTGATAAAACCAAGAAGATTCTACAAACAGCATAGAAAGATTTATATAGCAAGATATTCTTTTTTACAATATTAAAAAGAGGTTTATGCTGGCCAGAAGAGAAATTTAGGTCAATTTATTATCTTATCTTTAAGAAAGAGGTGATGGACATATGAGCTTCTTATTCGAAAAATTAAATAAAAATAAGAGGGCTAAGAATAGAAAAGGTCATTCTAAATTCAACAAAAAGGGAGAGAAAGAACTGCAGATGATATTTGGATTATTTGTTCTGCTCATTATATCTCTCGTTGTTTTAATGTTGTTCTTCAGATTCATAAAGGGAAGTACAGGGAGTATTAAAGGAGTCCAGAAGGATTTTTTTGCCAAGAACAAGATAGATAGTGCAATAACAGAATGTCAATCATTGTGTAATGATATACAAACAGCAGATGATGCGATAGATTTTTGTGCGAAAACTATGAAGATAGATTTCAATGGTGATGGTATGGCTGCTAATTTTTCAAGAGCCGATAAAGGTGCTTTTACATTCTGCGAAGATAAAATCCCCTGCTTTGTTTTATACCCTAAATGCCCGACTGCTGACAATCCTATTTATGATGGTGCTTACTGTAAAGCACTCTTAAGTTCAAGAAGACCTGATTATCTTAAAAAACTCATGTATGACACACCTGAGGGAACCTGTAATTTACCCACAAAAGAGGAAGAAGGAGGGAATGCAAATTGGGTATTAAAGTATGGTTACTACCCTCATAACCAAAAGAAATGAAAAGCTAAGAGAGATTAGGTGAGTGTTTATGAAGAAAGGAATCGAAAAGGCAATGGAGATGGTATTTATAGTGTTCGTCCTTTTAATAGTGACATCGGTTATTTTAGGCATGTTCTTAAAAGTAGTCAGGCCGAGTTTATTCAGACAAAAGTGCAACAAGGTATATGAAATTCAGCAGGCAAAGCAGGACTGTATGCAGTCATGCGAGTTAATAAATACCTTCGGTGGGGAGGAAGTTCTCAACGATGAAATTGAGTATTGTGCAAAGACAGAGAAAATTGACGGTGATTGTGATGGTTTATACAACGAGGTCTTAAGTTATGGAACAATCGAAAGTTGTGAAGACAGGGTGCCCTGTTTTTTACTGTACTCCTGCAATGAATTAACACCCCAAAAATGCAGGGAATTATTGTTAAAGAACAATCAACAGAAATTCAACCAGCTCGCATATACAAATATAAGTGGAGATTGCAACCTGCCGGATGATAATTTTAACTGGGTCAAAAAGTATAATTATGTTATCGGTACACCCTAAATAATTTTATTTCTTACTTCTTAGTTTTACATAAAACTTTTTAAATAGACATCCTTTTATCGTTAGAATGAAGACGAGCAAGAAAGCTGCAACAATAACAACATTTATTCTAACTATCGGGCTGTTAATCATCGGCCTGGTTGTGATAGCTTCACTACGAAAGATGACTGTGTACAAAGCATCAGGTATTGAATCAGAAGTTTTGAGTTCTATTGTAGAGCAAATATCAAGGACAGCTGACAAAGCATCTGATTATCCAACAAATGCAAAATATAAACTGCAGATTAATTATGCTGAAGAATACAAAGCAAAAATAAACAACAACTATCTAACCTTAAATTTTACAAGAAGGAATAAAGTCGTAAGTAAAAAATTACTACCCTCAAAATTGTACATCTTACCTTCAACATTCTCAAGTTCAGGAGAAATCTTCGTTTATAAGGATAACAATAATTTACTCATAACCAATAATCTAACCTGCAACCCGGGAGATGGTATCTGTGACCCTGGATGCGTTATAAAAGAAATATGCGACCCTGACTGCTACTCTGAAAAACGTGATGGAGTATGTAATCCTTATTGTCTGGATAAGAATAGAGACGGAAAAGTAGATGCTTCTGATAGTGATGGAATATGCGACCCTGACTGTTACAGCAATGTATACAAAGGAAGTTATGATATTGACTGTGTGAAGAGTAATGACAATATATGCGACCCCGCAACAAATGGAATTAAGGATGGAATATGCGATTATGACTGTATAAAAACAAATGGAGTGTGTGACCCTGACTGTTCAGGTTATGATGCTGACTGCCCGCATAAAGACAATGGTTTTTGCGAACCAGAAAGGGGGGAAAATTGCAAAAACACAAAGGACTGCAAATGCAAATCATACCAGGAATGCAGACCTAATTGTAAAATAAAAGGAATAGAGGAAGATGGGTGTATAAACAAGAGCTTATTATTAACAGATGGTACTTTTTGTGATACCTCATGTGAATGCAATAGTAATAACTGTATATGGGGTTATTGCTGCGAGAAAGGAGAATACTTCAGCACTGCAAAAACTCTTCCTGGATGCATAAGTTTCTGGGATGATGGAATATGCAATACAACTGCGCCACTCTATGAAAACTGCACATCCAGCCCTAAGGACTGCAACTGCACAACAAGGGGTCTTGGTGATTGCTGTGTCGGCTGTGCGGGTTCTCAAATTGATGAAGGTGGATGCTGCCCAACTGGAGAAATAAACTGCAGTAATAAATGTAAAGAAATACCAAATCCAAAATATGAAGAGGGACATAATTGTGATTGTAGTCAAGAATGCGATGAGACCAAAGGCCTCTACTGCTCAGCGAGCAAATCTAACCCAAATGACAAAGCATGCTGTCCAAATGATAAGGTCTGGGATTCAGTAACAAAAAAATGTGAAGAAAGCACCTGCTCATACCCCTGCACACCAAACTGTAAATTACCCAAAAAATGGGACTGGAGAAATGTTAACGGAGTTAATTACTTAAATCCTGTCAGAGATCAAGATGGGTGCGGTGGATGCTGGGCTTTCTCGACAGCGGGCACTATTGAGGGCGGTTATAATGTTCAAAAAAACCGCCCAGCAAGTGGACTTGATTTATCAGAACAATACTTAGTATCAGATTGTTTTCCACCAACACAGATGGACCCAACACATGTCTCTCCAAACAATTGTAATGGAGGAGTTACCTTATTCGCTTTAAATTTTGTTAAGCAGAAGGGGATTGTAACAGAATCCTGTGTCCCATATGAAGCTCATAATAGTGCCTGTTCAAAGTGCCCCTCCTGGCAGAATGAATTATACGGCATAAAAGATTTTAAAAATGTGCCAAGTAATTCGAATGATGTAAAAAAGGCCTTAATTTGTGAGGGTCCTCTGTCTATTTCAATTCATAAATGGAGATTCTTTAACGGGCAATGGACGGGACACGCAGTCGTTTTAGTCGGTTATGATGATACTAAAAAAGAATGGATAATAAGGAATAGCTGGGGTCCCGGCTATTCTGAAGGAAGTGAAAGTGGGGGTTATGGTGGGTTAGGTTATAGTTCGAGGAAAGGACTTGAAGTCACTGATTTTCCATTTTATGTAATCAATGTAGAAAAAAGGTGATACAATGAATAAAATAATAGAAGCAAAAAATGGAATCTTAATTTTTGTGTTATTTTCTCTCTTTGTACTTATTACTCCAACAGTTTTAGGTATGGCAAACCCTGCATCTGTTTATTGCAATGCATTAAACTATACTTATGATATACAAACAAGCACATGCATATTACCAGATAATCAGGCAGTTCCTGGCTGGCAATTCTTAATTGGAAAAGTTGGAACTGAATACTCTTATTGTTCTCTTAAGGGTTATAAAATAGAGACAATAAACGATGAAAATACTTGTATTTCCCTTGGAGTAGACACCTGTGCTGTTTGTGTGTTGCCTAATGGCACAAAAGTGGAGGTTACACAGTTAATGAATTTAAGTTTCAGCTCTAGTTATTGTGGAGATAATATGTGTAATCTTGGGGAGGATTACAAAACCTGCCCGCAAGATTGCCCATCAGGAAGTTTTGACGGTTATTGTGACATGGTAAATGACGGAATCTGCGACCCTGACTGCACTCCAGATGCTGACCCTGATTGTACTAACATAACAAACAATGAGACGCAAAATGAAACACAGAACAAGAACAGGACCCAGAATAAAAATAAAACTATTGCTCCTGTCGGAAAGTGTGGAGACGGAATCTGTGAGTCATTTGAAAGTTACAAGAATTGTCCAAGAGATTGCCCATCAGGTGGAGAAGACGGCTACTGCGATAAGGTAAAGGATTTAATCTGCGACCCTGATTGCAAACAGGGTGAAGACCCTGATTGTAAAAAGCAGGTAGAAAGACCAGGTATTATACCAAAGGGGGAGAACAATAACAAAGTCCTGCTCTTCTCAAGTTTGCTCATCTTGGTTGTTGTCTTAATATTACTCATCCTGATACATGTCATAAGAAGAAAACCAGGTCAGATTATTGAAGAGAGGGCTAAACAGGTCAATAATGGTGAATACAATAATTACAACAACCCAGGATACAACAGAGTAAACAATACTCAACCAGACAGGCAGGTCAATAACTTATTTGAGCATTACAGTAAATCATACGGAGAGAGAGCAAAAAGAGAAAAGAGATAATATGTTCAATATTAAATCCAAAAAGGGAAATATGGAACTAACTATAAAATCTTTATTTGCAGTGCTCATCGTTTTGATTGTCTTCTTCATATTCTTCACAATGCTTCAGAGTAATGCAAGTTATGTATCTCAAAGTAAAAAATTCTCATCGTACAGAGATGTCCAAGATTTCTCCCTGTCTGTACTTAGCAGTCCCTGTATTTCAATAGGCAATTATTCATGGAAATGGCAACTACCCGTACAAGCAGTTTTGGACTCAAATAAACTTGATAACCTTGACAACTCCAACCAGGAACTAAACGGTGTGGATAATCTTGGCTTTTTATACAGCATAAAGGTAAAAGACATAGACAACGGCAAGGAATGGAATCTTGGCCTGGAGGATGAACCTAAATTCAGTTCAAGAAGTTTTGGTTACTCATTCATTGTTTCTATAAAATACAATACCTCCCTTCCAGAGATTCACAGTGGAAGGGCAATTATCACAGCTTATACAGGAGAAATCCCTGACTTTATCGGTATGATAAAGAAAAGCTGCCATTCTCAAAAGGAGGAGAGCTTCAATTTAAGGAGTGATTACAATATAAGATATAGGGATATGCAAAACCTGATGGAGATAGGTACTTATGAATTTTATCCTTATTTCAGTTGTCATGTTGAACCATTTTATATACAAAAAGGCCAGCATATTGTCCGGATTTATTATAAAGATGGAGAGGTTAGAGTGATCTCCTGAATAAACTTACTTCTTAAATTATTACCCTAAAGTAGTAAAAATAGAAAGGTTTATATATTAGAGAAATATTTATTACTTTCTGGTGATAATATGGAACTTAAAGATATTATTATTCAGGATAATAAAACAGAGGAAACGAGCACAATAAAAAAACACCTGCTGAATTACAAACTAAAACAACCCAAAAGTATAAAAGAGTATTACCATAACTTTTGGTATCTAATATGATTGGAGAAGTAACAAATGCAGATAACTCTTGTTAAGTATTGCCAAATTCAATGTGAAAAGTTTTTAAAGTCAGGACTTATTCTCAGTATCTATGAAATCAGAGAGGATTAACAAACAGAGTCATTTTGATTTAGAGCTAAATAGAGTGGTTACGCTCATTAAAGAAGAAAATGCAAAACTCGTTTATATTCAACTGCCTGATGGATTAAAACCTCTTGCCAACAAAATACAAGAATTTATTGAAAACAACACAAGCGCGAATATTATCATCTGGGCTGGTTCCTGCTTCGGTGCATGTGATATCCCCAAAGTCAACTGTGATTTACTGATACAATGGGGTCACAGTGAGTGGTGAAATATAAGTCAATAAGGAAAGGAGAAATTACAATGAAATACAAAAAAATAAGTTTATCCAACGAGAAAGATGAAGTTATTAAAGGAGGGAACTGGAAAGAAGCTCATAGTGGGAAATACTTTATCCAATCAGTTCAGGTGTGGTTGTTTGACAAAAAAAGAAGAGTGTTTATTCAAAAGAGAGAAAACCTTTTAGTGTATCCATACTATTATGATATTTCAGTTTCCGGGCATGTTGATTTTGGAGAGACATATGAGGAAGCAGCTCATAGAGAATTAAAAGAAGAAGTTGGAATAGATGTAGAGTTATATCCGCTGATTAAAATAAAATATCAAATCAAAAAAGCAAAGGTATTCACAATGTTGTTCATAGGAGAATACAAAGGCAGTGTAGATAAAATGAAGTTAAATAGAGAAGAGGTAAAATCCGGAGAATTCATAAGTATCAAAGAATTAAAAAACAGATTAAGGAATGGAGAAAAATTTATGCCCTCATTCAAGGAATTTTTTAAACTGTATTTTGGAGATTGGAAATGATAATATTAGATGAACACAACGAGATAAAGGACTTAATTGTTGGAGAAGAGTATTTGGGAAGAATAAGGGATAAAGAAGTCATTCTGACAAATAAGATTAAAGGAAAAATAATCAATAAGGATTCTAGAACTTACAATGGAAAGGGCATTGTCAAACTTGAAAGAATAAATAACAATGAATTGGACTTCTTGTTTGTAAAAGAATTTGAACCCCTCCTGGGTGAAATAAACAGAAGCTTCTCAGGAAAACAATTCTATTTTAGAGTCCGGGTTGAGAAAATCAATGAGACATCAGGACCAACATTATTCCTCCTTTATGACGGCTCCGGTTTCATAGAAGCAAAGTCCTTTTCCCCAGGAAGAAGAGCCCTTCCAAACATAAGGGAAAATGACCTGCTGAACGCAAAGTTATTCTTGAGAGTGTCACAGGATAAGAAAGAAGCAGAGTTAATAAGCTACACTAAAATCACTGGCAGAGCAGCTGAAGGATTATTGACTAAAATAAAGGAGAGAGAAGACAAAAAGGCCGAGCCGGAAACAAGAAAATTTCTTGTTAAATCAGAGTGTTATGAAAGATTAAGAGGGGAATTCATCAAATCTGCCAAGATTATAAGAAAAGCAATCTTTGAGTCGAGACCAATAATTCTAAGACATCACTCTGATTGTGATGGATACTGTGGGGCATTTGCACTTGAAAGGGCGATACTG
>CAYLQB010000012.1:0-21224 GCA_964385745.1 uncultured Methanosarcinales archaeon | reverse complement strand
AAATATAAAAATAATTTTGGCTCTGGATATCCAAGCGATGAAAGAACTCAGAAATTTCTCAAAAAAAACTGGAACAACTCAAAATTTGACAGAATATTCAGAAAGTCATGGAGCACGTGGAGAAGATTAAAAGAAAATGAAAAGCAGAGCAGTTTGAATAATTTCTAAATTCAGAAAATCAAAAGGGAATATAAATTAATTTAAGAGATTAAGGTAATGTCCTATACTTTGTATTTGCCAAAGACCATTCTATAAATAATAGTATTATTGCCATGACTAAGAGAGGCATAGTAAGGTTTGTTGATACCTGCCTATAACTCAATTGGAGTATACTTGAATATGCCTTCTTCAGCTCATCAGGATTCTCAGCTCTAAAGTAAGAACCGTGTGTTTCAGAAGCGATATTTTTTAGGGAAGTATCATCTATTGTTGAAACTAAACCAGAGTCAAACAATGAAGCACCTTTTTTCGTCGCAACACCGATTGTGTAGATTTGAATATTCTTGGACTTTGCATACTCTACCCCCTGTTTTGGTTCAACACCAACATTGCTTCTGCCATCTGTCAGCAGGATTATAACTTTGGAATTCTGCTCATTTATCAACAAATTTGAAGCTGTTATAATTGCAGAGCCAATATCTGTTCCACCAACCTTCTCAATATTGATACCTTTTATAGCATCTATAACCTTCTTTTTATCAGATAATATCTGTGATTTCACAAAAGCAGCACCTGAAAAATCTATAACCCCCACTCTGGAATTCCTTGGAAGATTACTGACAAAATCAATGGCTTCACTCTTTGCCACAGTTAATCTTGTAGGCTGAAAATCACTGGCAAGCATACTCGAAGATGCGTCGATTGCTATAACAAAGGACGCTTTCGTTGTTCTTCCTGTATAATAAAGTAAGGGATTTGATATTGCAAGAATGATAAAGCTTAAAGCTAAAATCCTTAATACCAATAAACCAATATTCTTTGATAGCAAAGACACATTCTTGGATGAACCCTGTGGTCCAACAACCCTTTTTATTGCTTCGAAGTTGGCAAACTTCAATGCTCTCCTCCTTAAATATTTAAGAACCAAAAAATGGACAATCACAAGAAGAGGTACAAATATTAGAAGCAACAAAAATTCCGGTTTTAAAAATACTATCTGTATCATCTTACCTTATCTTCTCCATTATTTCTATTTGATTTAATTATGATAAGATTTTATCTTTCTTCATTGAGTTTGTTATTAATATTCAAGTTATCCTCTCAAGGCGAATCTCTTTTTGAAAAACAGGGGTATCTTGGATTCGAAGTGTTGTGTTGTCTCTAATTCAAAAAAACTGCACTTTCTTTTCATGAATTCTGACTTTATATATTCTCTCTCTGCCTCTGTTAATTTCGCATATTTATCTCTTATCTTCTCTGGATCAAACAGGATTTCCTCATCGGAATAAGGGTCAGATATAACAATTGGACCAACCTTACCTGGAAGCTCATTGTCAAGAGGATCCCTAATCATTATTCCAACGACATCGAATTTCTTTGAGAGTATATCCAGGTTTTTCTGCCAATCAGGTTTTAGACCTATAAAATCAGATATCAACACAACGACAGAGCCCTTTCTGAGTGTGCTTGACAGGAGTACCATAGCTTTGCTAAAGTCAAAGTTTCCATCATAATTTCTGGGATTGCTAAGAGCTTTAAGAATAATATAATATTGTCTTTTTCCTAATTTAGGAGGGAGAAATTTTTTGACTTCGTCTGTAAACATTAATAAACCAATCCCATCTCCACTTTTCAAACTCGCGAACGCTAACGAAGACAAAAGTTCAGCAGCATATTCATTCTTTAATTTAGGTATAGAGGAGTAGCTCATACTTGAACTAACATCCAGAGCAAAAACAATACTGACTGCCCTCTCCTCTGTAAACTGCTTAATCAACAATTTATTCGCCCTTAAACTCGCTTTCCAGTCAATTTTTGAGGCATCATCGGCGAGAGTATATTTCCTAAAACCATAAAATTCAAGACCCTTACCCTTTAGAGAACTTACATAAGAACCCGCAAATCTGCCACCAGATATGTCTTTTTTTGATGATATATCAAGTCGCCTAATCATTGGCTTAAAATTAAGCTTTAATTTATACATACAAACCTCCTAGAAAAGATTAAGGTACCGGAACCTTATCCAATATTTCTTTTATAACTGTCTCAGAATTAATCCCTTCTGACTGCCCTTCATAATTAATGATTATCCTATGCCTGAGAACATCAAAAGCAACATTTTTAACGAACTGAGGAACAACAAAGGTCTTACCATTCATAACCGCCTCTGCCTTTGAAGCTATGAAAAGAGATATCGATGCCCTTGGGGAAGCGCCGTACTCTACATACTTTGCCGTTTTTAAATTATACTTATCTGGATGTCTCGTAGCATCGACTATAGAAACAATATACTTTTCTATTTTATCATCCAGATAAACCTTCTTAACATAATTCTGAAGTTGTATTATTTTGTTAGGATTCATAATCTCTTTTAATGGATAATCCTCAAATTTCTTTAAAGTAATATTTTTTTTCAGTATTTTTTGCTCATTCTCTACAGTAGGGTAATCCACTTTTATCTTAAAGAGAAACCTATCAATCTGTGCTTCTGGAAGAGGATAAGTTCCAAGGGATTCAAGAGGATTTTGAGTAGCCAGAACAAAGAAAGGGAGGGGCATTTTAAATGATTCCTTGCCGATCGTCGCCTGTTTTTCCTGCATACATTCAAGCAGAGCGGATTGAACCTTTGGCGGTGCCCTATTAATCTCATCAGCCAGTATAAAATTACTGAAAATAGGACCTTTAACAACGAAGAAACCCCTATCCTTATCGTATGCGGTTATCCCAATTAAATCTGTAGGAAGTAAATCAGGGGTAAATTGTATTCTCCTAAAATCAGAACCCATAACTTTGGATATCGTCCTGACCATAAGAGTTTTAGCGAGACCTGGAACACCCTCTAAGAGTATATGACCATCACAAAGTATAGCTCTTATTATAGAGTCAACAACATAATCCTGCCCCACAACAACTTTGGAAACTTCATGTTTAATCAAAGCAATCTGTTTTGTCACCCTCTTAAGATAAGCAGCAGTGTCCATACAAAGAAATAAGGTTGTGTGTTTTTAAACTTTTATTGTCCACTTAAAAAGGGTAAAATAATTTAGGATAATTTTAAATACTCTTTTTGGAAATAAACAAGTAGAATGATTAAAGCTGGAAGAGCTGTATATAGGGATGTTGCCAAAAGGAACGCGAGAATTGAAAAAACAATAATTGACAAAGTAGAGCGATTTAAAAGACAAATGAAAGTGAACTCCTCTGATGATAACATTATACAATTATTTCATATAATAAGAAAATCACTTTCTTATACATTCAAATTAAATTATGAATTCACATATGAAGAATTAAAAAATGAGATAAAGAAGAAGAAAATTAAAGAAGAAGAAAAAAGAAGAATTCTGAAATTCGTAACTGAATTAGAAGATTTTGAATATAATCCCTCAAAGGATAAGAAAAAACTCTCCAATAAAATCCGGAGAATAAGCAATGAATTTAAGAGTATTATTAAGGTAATATATGAAAATAAACAGGATATCACAAAAGGGAAAATCAAGGCAGAGTCATTCAATAATAAGTTTATGAAAAGGTTTATGAAAAGAATAAGTTTAAATCCCTTCCATTTTATTAAGAGAAACAAGAGAAAGAGAAACAAGAAGACAGTGAAGGGAAAAACCGTAGAAAAAATTTACTCAATACTGTTGAAAGCAAACGAATCCCTGGATTCCGGGAATTATGAGAGAGTAAAATATCTTTACAATGAAATCAAGGAAGTATATGACAAACTTAATGAAGAAGATAAAAAGAAGGTTTATGCAGATGTAATGGTATTGTACAAAAGATTAATGAGGAAGCAAGCAGAAAAGTAAGGTTATAACAAAACAAAAACCGATAAGTTATCTAATGAAAATGTTTTTGTAAATATAAAACAATACTTATTAAGGATATCAATCCAGTGACTACAAGTGTAATTAGAATTGTAAAGTTATGATTCTTTACAGGAGAGGGCTTTTCTTCTACGCCCTGCTTTGATGTCACCAAATATTTGCATGTTCTTACAATGGAGTTTAGCAGAGCATCTGCTTTATCATATTCCTTCTTCTGGATTAATGTCCTGGCTTTATCAAGGAACTCATTAAGCTCCAAACACTCAGGATTTTCTTTAAGCAAATCCCTTGTAAATGTCACCTTTGTATTGAACTCTTTATCGGACTCGCTTCCTAACTCTATTGAATTAATCATAATTTTAGCTGAGTCCTCAAAGTTGGGATTTGTAACTCTGGCTTTAACCAGGATTTCGTAATTTGGATAACTCTTATATGAATCAGCGACTAGTTCGGTTTTCACAGTTTCATTTGGCTTAAGAGAGTCAATTTTATCAATACCAAAATGCATACTGAGATTTTCTTCTGATTCTGCTGTAAGTTTTATACCGAATAAGGTTGTATTTCCAGGATTATAAATTTCAACAGGAACCCTTATTGTATTATTCTCGTAAAGCGTCGAATTGAGTAAATTTAAGATATTAAGAGTTACTATATTCATAATAGGCATTGGCTGTATTGAGGTTGAAGTGGATGTTGAGTAGATAACTCTCGGTTGTATTTCACTAACCTTCTCAACATTAATCAAGACCTCATTACTATAAACCAATTCATTGTGTGAATCAACTGCTTTAAAGACAACCTTATCAGTTCCAGAATGCAATGGCTGGAGTTGAACCCTTGAATTAACTATGTTAACTGTAACAATAGAGTTATTTGAATATGAATAATTTATATAATCATCTCCACAGTTAATGTCATCATCGTAGAAGAAATTATCGAGATTGACCCACCAGGGATTTGTATTTTCCGGGAAACTAATATTGGCTATTTTATAGTTAACAGTTAAATTATGGATTATAGGAGTAATTAATGTATTATTAGTTGAAAGATTTATCCTAAGCTCAAGGTAACGCTGCGACTCTGAACTTATTCTGTTGTTATTGACTAATTTCCAGGAACTCCAGGTAATATTATCCGCAGAGCTTCTGGTCTCTACACTTATATTCGTATCAACCGGTTCAGATGAATTTAATATTATTGAATCATACTGTATTTCATCATAAT
Organism: uncultured Methanosarcinales archaeon; assembly: GCA_964385745.1. Taxonomy (GTDB): domain Archaea; phylum Nanobdellota; class Nanobdellia; order Woesearchaeales; family WAPY01; genus CAYLQB01. Next base: position 16,011 of record CAYLQB010000012.1, on the reverse strand, counting down.
TCGTATTCTCAGCGATGAAATCAATCATGAATGTGAAAGTGCCTTTTTGGTAATAAGTAGTACCATCAATTGTATTAATCTTTATATTATCCTCACTGAAATTTATAAGGTCTGAAGTCAGATTATCCATATTGGTTGAATTGTAATACCTTTTAATTCCAAAATAAGGAGCTCTATCAACATTATTAACATTAATCAACCATTTTTCACTTGTTGTATTACCAAGATTATCAGAGACCTCTGCTTTTACATTGTGAAGTCCTGCGCTGCAATAATCAAAGGTGTAATTAAATGACTGCCATGTTGTGTTGTCCGTGTAATTGTAATTATAATCTGTAGATAGGTATTCTTTACCATCTACTGTCCAGTTAACGCTTATATTGTCTCCATAAGAAAGGTCAATATCTCTAACACTTATATTAAATATTAAAGAGGTTGATTCATTGATGGTCATATTGTCCGGTTCGGCTGATATAATCTCCGGGGCATGGTTCTGCCAATAAACAGTAAAATTAATTAAAGTTGAATTAATGTAATGGCTGTCTGTTACACTTATATTAAGCACATAATTTCCTATATCATCATAGGAAGGCGTGAAATTAATAAGACCTGTTGAGTTCATATAAAAACTTGCAAGAGTATTACCTATAAAGCTGTAATTAAATGTCAATGAATCATTATTCGGGTCAGAGGCGTTAACTTGATAAGAAAACAATTTATTAGCCGTTGCATTCAAATTGTGGATAAATAATTTTGGGGGGAGATTTGGAATAATCACATTAAAGGTTAAGTTCTTTTCTGTTGTATTAATCCCGTCACTAACATTGACGTATAAGTTATAAGTCCCCTCATCAGATTCCAGGGGAGTAAAATTAATTAACCCGGTTTTAGTCATATAGAAATCAGATAGATTTGTAGAATAATTAAAGACAAGAGCGTCGTTATCATAATCAGTTGCATTAACCTGGTAAATAAAAGGTTGTGTTGCATTTGCAGTTATGTTATCCTCATTTATTACAGGTGGATGATTATTGGTAAACTCAAAAACAAAATCAAATGTATCAGAGAGTCCATATAAATCATTTACTGTTATTTCTAAAGAATAATTACCTGTTTCATTTGATAATGCAGTAAAGTTCGCCATAAAATTGCCTGTATTATTAAGATTGGTGATTGAAAACTTATCTGAATACGTTGAGTTTATTGTAAAATTAAGATTGTCCCCCGGGCATGGAAAATCATTGTCATCTGCCCTGATTAAAACATTAAAGCTAAAATTTGTTCTCGCATGCTTTGGTGAAAAATTTTGTATAAGAGGTGCAGAAGGAACATTCGTAACATTAAAATCAAAACTCGTCTGATTGGTCGCATTGTGAGGGTCACTTATGGTTATTGTTACTGTATGATATCCAACATCACATTTTGTTAGAGCAAAATTCATAAGTCCGGTTGATGAATCAATGCTCAAACTTGGAAATGTATTATTGGAAGAAACATCGTAAGTTATCGTTTCATTATCGTCATCAGAAGCGTTAACCTGATAAGTATATGTTTCGTTCGATAATTTTGAAACATCAGGCACCAGCTCATTGAAGTAGGGTATGCTATTATTCTTTATCTCAAAATTGACGATTTTATAGTCACCTGCTCCATGAGAATCTTTAACACTTATGTTAACTGAATGATTCCCTGCTGTTTCTGCTTTAAAATTAACAAGCCCTGAATTACTCATATTAAATTCTGGAAAATTATCTAATAGGATGTAAGAGAAATTCAAAGAATCATATGGTAAATCAGGATCTGTTGCGTTTATTTGAAAAGACAGGACCTCTCCTTTATAGACACTCTTATTATTATAACCTATTGAAGGTGGGTGATTAACGAAGGAAACATTTAGAAAGACCTCATTGCTGGTATTGAAGAGACCATGTGAATCATAAGCGTAGAATATTATGGTCCTGTTCCCAAACCAGTATTTATCAGAGTAAAAACTGACATTGTGGGGTGATTGACTGTTTATTATGACAGTTATATTCTCTGGCATAGAACCATCTGGCTGTGAGAAATTGAATGTTAGATTATCATCACCACATTCTATAGTATCATAGTCAAAAAAGTAATCGCTGAGATTAAAAGCATTGGTAAGGTTGGAGCCCTCTGTCCAGGTAAAATTCAGTATGGTCTTGTTAAATACAGGTGCCCTATCAACATTCAGCACAGAGATATTCCAGGAAAAGGATGTTGATAAGTTGTAAGAGTTATTAACAACAACTGTTATGTTATGATTACCTGCGCTACAGTAACCAAAGGTCACATTCGCTTCTGATTTGTTTACTCCGCTTTCGTTTGCTAAGAAGATTCCATCATAATACCAGAAATAATTTAATGTATCATTTTCGTTTCTGTTGAGCACGCTTACATTGAAAAGATTTGTTGTATCTTCATTAAAAGAAACATTTTCAGCAGGGGAAGTTGATGTTATGTTCGGTTCATCATATATATAGAAGTTAATCGCCTTACTACCAACACAACTCTCATTGTTTTTGGCTTTATACTCTACCTCATGATTTCCAAAATCAGAATCAACAGGTGTGAAATTGATAAGGCCTGTCTCATTGTTTATGCTTATGGTAAAAGAATCCTCAGCTGAAACATAAATATCATAATAAATAATCTCCAAGCCATTTGGATCTGTCACATTCATATATTCTGTATAAGGTTTGCCTTCATAGGCCACCTGGTCACCATCATTAATGACTGGTTCAGTTGAAGCGTTGCAAGCATAATTATGAGCATAAGCATATTCATTATTGAATTCAAATCTGAGATTATGCTTTCCTGATGATAAAACCAACATAGTTAAAGTAGCATTCTTACATGTCCAGTTAGTATAGTATAAATGAGCCCCTGCATAATGCACAGGAACTTCGTAATTATTATCATTGCATAATATTCTTATTGGTTTTACATCATACTCAAAGAATGTTCCGTTAACAGCATGTATAGACAGCGTACTGTTATTAACATTAGTTTGCCGTGTAATAAAATGGACGCTCCAATTTCCGAGAACATGAGGATATGACTGAGGATTCAATATGACAATGCTACGCCCCTGCTGAATGACGCCATTCTGACCAGTATTCTTAAACTTGGTATTATGCAGATTATTAGAGTAAAAAGTTGGTCCTAATAGACGAACTGCGAAACCAGTAACTCCTTTATTAGTATCGAAAGCTAATTTACGACCAAAACTAAGAGTTGAATTTGAGATTAAGGGCATTCTTTGATTTATTGAAGTAACTATAAACACAGCTAATAAGAACAACGCAAGTATCTGGAATTCCTTATTAGAGTAAATATACTTTTTATACCCCTTTCTTACTATCTTCCTAACTTTTTTATTCTCCTCAAATTCCTCTAACACATTTTCTATTGAGTCAGCCATATTTTCCCCTTATCAAATTTAACTTTTCACATATGTTTATTTCTCTATTGTTTTATTATCTTTACTCCTTACCCCTCTTATCTTTATCACCCCTGCTTATTCTCTCTTTCCTCTCAGCCCCTACATTTCTTTCTGTATCTTTATTGTTTATCCGCTTATACAGAGTCATCACTTTGTCATAATACTTAATTTTTTCCTCCTTACTTAATCTGTTAAACATTTCCCTTACCTCTGCGTAAATCTTTGTGAGTTGTTTTTTATTCTTAATTTTCCTGCTAAGATTTAACTTTGATTCAATTACAATTTTATAATTCTTACTTTTTATTTCAATAGATAATGCCTGCCTAGCAAGCTCTGTTATTAGAGATGTTAATTTATCTATTAACTTTGTTATTTCAATATCTTTAACCTTCGAAAATTCAATTTTCTCCAAATACTTAAATGTAGTAATAACATCCTGTTTTATTTTTGATGAAAAATCAGACGCCTCCACTTCCTTCGTCAATTGTTCCATTGTAAATTCATAGTGTATATTAAATATATCTTTAAGATATTGCCTGTACTCTTCGGTTAATTCTTTAACTGCTGTCTTCTTATCTATCTTACCCACCAGAAGATTCTTTTCCAAATCATTCAACTTTGAAAGCAGATTTGATGTATAAACAATAACTTTTGGCAGTTTAGTTGGTTTTTTCCTCTTGAGAATAATTAAAGCAAACAAAGAGAATAACAAAGCCATACTCAACAGAGATAAACCGATTAAGGAATACATCAAATAATTCTTTTTGATTAATGTTGACCGGGGTTTCTCAAGAATACAGGGCTTACAAGGACCACCACAATCAACACCCTCTTCATTGTAATCTTTTATTCCATTGCTGCATGAGGGACAGGGCTTACAAGGACCACCACAATCAACACCCTCTTCAAGAGGGTCCTTTATTAGATTATGACAGGAGGGACAGGGCTTACAAGGACCACCACAATCAACACCCTCTTCATTGCCATCCTTCAATAAATCAAAACAAGTAGGCACATAATTGCACTTCTCGAATTCGCCGGGTTTTACATAACCCTGTGTATAACAATCATTAATTATATGACATGTCCTTAATCTTATTCCGGATGACAAGCAGGGACCCCATGCACTACAATTCCATTCTGGAACACAAGGATAACCAAAGGCAGAGCCAGAGGATGTGCTTTCTCCCTCACCACCGCCACTTGTAACACTTGAATTTGGTGGCGGGACATAGATAACCCTGAGATAGATTATATTACTGTGGTTTGAGGCATTGTAGGGATCGTAAGCATAGAATATTACAGTCCTGTTTCCAAACCACCAGGGTGCCGGTGTAAAGGTGACAACATTATTGGGGTTAATACTCACATTTATGTTCGGCACATAACTGTTGTTATAATGGAGTGGATCACCATCAGGGTCTGTGAAGTAGTCATCTAAATCGATACCTGTAACCTGTGTATTCTCCAACCAGGTCTGGTTTGGCATTTGATTTACTAATATAGGAGGACGGTTGGTGATTGTAAAATTGGAAATGTTCTCAATAATATCATAATCATGCGAAGTAGCATTGCATATAACCTTAAAATCAAAAGTTCCTGGTTTATAAAACATCTTATTAAACTCGTAGAGTTTATCCTTACTATTAAATTGCATTCTTTCAGCAGATGAGTAATTTCCTGTTGTATTAAAGCTTATATCACAGTAAACATCGGAGAAATTAATCACATCCCCGACAGAATTAGTAAGGTTGGCATAGAATGTAATATCCTGCTTGACATAGGTCTCGTTCGTATCTGTAGTATCAGAAAGTGAAAGCAACAGATAAGATCCCTCTTCCAGATGATATGTGCCTATCGGAAACTGTAAGGAGTAAATGACTTCCTTATCCTTTTTAGATTCAAACACACAGGAAGGAGGGTTACAACGGGCACCGCTTCTGTAAATTATCGGAGACACGTAGCTAATATTATAAAATTGTATATAAGCAGGTCTCATCAAACAAGGAAGAGCATTCACATTTATACTCAAGAGATTCTTATCTATTGTAAGATAGGAATCCAAATCAGCCGAATCAAAGTTAACTTTTTGACCTGAAAAGTTAAGAGCAACTTTATTCGGAATTCCAACAACAGGGCTTTCTATTTCAGCCCAGGAGGTATACTTGGAAAAGTTAGTGGTGAGATTATTCTCAAAATTATCCCATATAGGAGGGACGTCATGATTGTTTACAGTAACATAATTGGCGTAATTCGAAACATATGAACAGGGACCGTGAGCAGTTGCTATTACCTCATAAACACAATTAGCATCAGGCACTGCTGTAGTATCCCAGGTGCAATTGTATTTTGCATCACCGTCAAATGACTGATTACAAATAACTCCATAATTTGATAATTCATTGTAAGCCAGAGATACAGTTTTTATATATTCTATTCCATCAGGATTCGTGGCTGTTGCTTCAACAGTTTCATTGCCAGACAAAACAGCCCAATCCTGAGGTTTATCTACATACACATAAGAGGGCTTCCCAATACATAATTTAATTCTGGCAGAGGCAGCAAAGCCGGTCGGTGTCTGCCCTGTATTTGTAAATATCTTTATTCTGTAATTAAGATAAAGATTAAAAAGAAGGATAACAAGCAAAGTAATTAAAAGAATCGCATTTAATTTGCTAATCTTCCTACTGTATCCTCCTCTTCTTTTATTTTTTACCATTTTATTATTTCTTCGTTTTATTTCTTTTCATTCTGCTCTTAACATTGGTTCTCTTAACATTTTTCCGTTCATTAGAGTTAATTTTCGAGTAAGGCACAGAATAATTATTCCATTTGATGAATTTATACTTAAGGATAAGCTCCCTTATTGCCTCCCTTGCAAGTTCTGTTTGACTTGTAAACAAACCAGAAGTAATTAAGTTATTCATCTCATCTCTTAGCTCTTCACCGACTCTTATGTGAAGGAGTTCATCCTTCTGCCGGTTCCTTCTTCCCTTTCTCTTAGATGCGTTATTCCCCAATTTAACCATGCTTATAATTTATATATCATTTTGATACAAAAGAATATAAAAAACTTTCGTTTCTAATGAACTCACAGGTTACAACTCTGCTCTATATTAATATAAAATGTCACAGACAGAAAGAAATAGTGCTAATGGTAAAAAGAAGCATAAAGGATAAAAGGATGAATTAATGTAATATATCATTATGATATACTAAATATACCTCAATATATATTAGAAGCTCTATATTACTCTCTCTTTTATTATAAGAGTGCTGTTGTATTTTCCCATACTGACCTCCTCAGGAATCAGGGCAATGATATTTACCTTCTCTGTCTCATTCGGTTTAAGTGTAAAATTATTAATTGAAAGCGTTATCCAGTCCTTAATTCTACCATCAACCTCAAAGTTGATGAACAGGGGATTCTCATTATAATTCGTTAGGTTAAAACTTGCTCTCAGTATCGAACCTGGAGGACCTCCTCCGAAGTAAAGAGCGTCTGTATTCCTATTTACACCAATATGTGAGGGTTTCATAACATCCAAGTATATAGGTACCTTTGTTTCCTTTGCATTGTTATTAAAATTATTTGATGAAATATGCCTTTTAAGAGAATAAAATATCAAAAGATTGCACACTAAAACTATAAAAAACAGAATTAAAACTGTCCTGAGCAGATTCATCTTAATCTTATTATAAGAGATTGCCTTCTCCTTTTTCATTCGTTTTTTCAAATTACCTTCCCCCAACGGTTTACTATTCTAAGATATATAGCTGCCGGGCAACCGGCGTGCTCGTAATTAACCGGGAATATTAAACACCTGGCTCATCCGGATTAACCTTATCTATCTTTAAATTATCTGTAGTAAGAGAGTTATTATAACTGGTTTTCTCCTTTTTCTTCCTTTTCAGCATTAACAACAATAGAAGTATCAATACAAATATTCCTATTCCCCACATCAACATACCTTTACTCCCAGGCAAACTCCTTTTTCTTTCTTCAAAGACAGTGAGGACTGAATTCTTTGTTAAGACAACTGAGGCATAGTAAACCTTTATGTTTAATGAATAATTTTCTGGATTGATGTTCGTCGCATCTATAAACATAGGGATAACCATTGTCTGCCAGGGTTTTAATGTGTAATCAGGTGTTTTTATATAATAAACCTGTTTTAAAGAGGTCTTATTCTTTACACTAACTTCTGTATTCAGGGTAACTGGTGTATTCCACTCATTTTTAAGGGTTAAATTAAATCTATCTATCTGCCCTGATTTTATTCTCCTCGTCCAGTTCAAGAGATTAACCTTAATATCCCCAATCCTGAAAGTGTCGTAATTTGTATCTTTCTTTCTGTCATCATAATAAACAGTTGCTATTGCTTTATATGTCGCTTCACCAATGTTCTTTGCTTCAAAATATGACTTTAAATTAACTGTCCCAAATGTGTTTAAATCATGATAAGTAGGAGTTTTAATAGTTGCAATAGTTTTATTTTCTAAATTCATGATTCTTATATCAGCATAGAGAGAATTAATTTCTTGAGTGCCATAATTTGAGGCCCTCACAACAAATGTTCCTGTTGAGTTAATTTTAATATCAGGAGCATTTAGACCTGTTTCAATATAATAACCGTCAAAAGGCACCTTTACCTTAATTGAATTTATAACTGCCGCTCTGGCTCCAACCTGACCAATTTGTTTTCTATCCTCAACTATTTTAAGATATGCCTTATGAATTCCTGGAGTAAGATTTGTAGGTGTATTAAATATAAAATATGATTTAACACTCTCTTTGGGACCTAACTCAAATCTCTTCTTTTCAAGAGTTATAAAAGGAATCAAGTCCTCTTTTTCATCTGATAAATTCTCCCTAATAATACTTGCATCAACCTCTATTGCTTCATTTATATTGTTGATTATAGAAAAGGACACATTTACCTGCTCCCCCGGCTTATAATTGATTACATTAAAATTTCCAGGGCTAAGCCCTAATGACAAAACTGAAGTAGGATTCACAAGAATAACAAACAGCAGGATAAGTAAGCTCAATCCGAGTGACTTGTTTATCATAGATATCACATTAAGAAGTAAGAAAGTGCAGGTTTATAAAATTTTGGTTAAACGGGGATAAACAATAAAATAAAAATTATGTCACAGAGAAAATATTGGGGGTAATCGGATAAATACAATCTCAATTAATAAGCCCAACTCAATTTAATAAAAGGACAAGAAAAAAATAATAAAAACAATTCAAATACTTAATTACCTACTGCATAGAAAGTCACTGTAACCTGCTTGTTATTTCCCGGTGGTACTGATGAGGGTATAGCAACCTTTACTGCTGCCGCAATTGTGTCATTCCCATCTTCCCAGTTAAGTCCTGTTCCACTACATACATGAACTGGAGCTCCTGTTCCTAATGTTTGGTATGAAGTAAGTGTACCACACGAATCAGATTGTCCATTAGGATCTGCATGTCCTCCAAGCCAGGCAGAAGAATCGGTTCCTATCCATGTTGAAGCATCTGCTGAAGCGTTGAATGTTATATTCGTATAAATATTTCCTGTATTGTTGATGATAAAGTATTGTGTTGGCAAAGTAGCATCACTCCACTTAATCGAAGCATCTGCATCACCATTACAATTTGCACCTGGTGCAGAAGTCCTATTACTCTCCATAGTACATGTTGTGGATGCAGTTGGATAGCCAGAACCAAAATCAATCAAGTTAGTCGTAACAGTTATTGACCTTGAACTTGATATTGTTAAATTTGCTACTCCTGTTCCAGAAGTTGCAAACCCACTAACACCCAATCTTGATAACCTCTGTAAGCTTATCATCGTACCTGATATAGAAACAATTATTGCTACAACAAGTAATGTTGCAATTGTTTTGTTAGACAATTCTGCCATTTTTTACCCTCCTTTTATATTTATCCTTTATTTTCTACTTTTCTTTTATTATATTTTTACATACCCATTAAGATTTATTTGGCTGTGATATTGAAAGGGACACCTGGCTGGTTGATGAGGCAACTGGTGGAGAGACAGGTGGTTTTGATATAGACAGAGAAACAATACCATAATTCCTCTGACCAGACGGTGAACTCACCTTATTAGCAAGTTGTATAGTCGCCCATGTTCCAATTAATGAAACAATGATTGTAAGAACTAAAAGAACAGCAATTGTTGTTTTTGATACATCTTTCATCTTACCCTCCTCTTTTCTTTTAATGTTTGTTGTACGATTGGACTCTATCCGCATTCGTTTGCTCGAACTTTACTGTGTTATGCAGATAATTTGTTAATATCTTCTTATAAAAAACCCTCCTTTATAAATTTTTTGCTTTTTTAATAATTCTTCTTTATTTAAGAGTGATATCACAATTTGAAAAAGTGAACAAAGATTTTATAAAAAATCTTTTGTTAAGTGAGATTTTGATAAAAATGGGGAATGTCAATGTTATTGGAGCTGGTCCTTCCGGAGGATATTTAAGCTTCCTGCTCGCTAAAAAGGGCTTTAATGTGTCTTTGTTTGAGAAAAGAGAACTCAATAATCTTGGAAAAGAAAGCTGCACAGGTATTGTCTCTGACAGCATACTGAATTTTTTTAGACACAGAGAGATAAATGATGTCAGCATCAACAGGATTAATCAAACTGAATTATTTTTACCAGGACAAAGACCTGTACATATAAGTTTAAAAAACAATTTCATATTGGATAGAACTCTTTTTGACAGGATGATTATTAATAAGGCAATTGAAAAGGGAACAAGATTTTATGAGAAATATACTTTCAAAGGAGCGGGGTTCAGAACAAACTCCTCTTATCTCATATTCTCCAACAACAGCGAAACAAGAGAAGTTAAAACAAATGTAGTTATAGGCAGTGATGGCCCAACTTCTCCAGTCGGAAAGACATTTCATCTAATAAGGAAGAGAAAATTCATAAATGGAATACAGGCAAGGTTAAGGATTAAAAACAATAATACTGTTCTGTTTGGTATTTTCAACAGCGGGGTTTGGTGGGTTGTTCCTGAGGACGAGAGCAGTTTAAGAGTAGGTCTTGCATTAAACTCAGAATATAAAAGTAAATATAAAAGATTGTTTAAGAGGTTAATGAAGAGCTTGCAAATCAAAGGACTGAACTTTAAAACATCTTTTTCTCTTATACCGGTCTTCGACCCAAAGCAAGAGCTATATTATAATTACAAAAAGAAAAAGATTAAGGTTATGCTAACCGGAGATGCCGTAGGAGCTGTGAAGCAAACAAGTTTTGGCGGAATAATTCCTGGATTAAAAACAGCTGTCATTACAGAAAAACTCCTTTCGCATGATAAAAAAGCCCGTACACTTCATAGAAAATTATGGTCTGAACTGAGAATTAACCTGCTTGTCAGGAGAATACTTGACAGGATGAACATGAAAGATTATAAAATATTAAAACATATTGTTGAGCACAATAAGAACATCTTTTCAGTAAACAACAGGGATAACCTGATAAAACTACTCCTGACTTTTGGAATAAGGGATTTTAATTTGTTAAAGGCAATTTATCTTTCGAGGAATATCTTCATAAGCGAGGAGCAGACAGAAAAGAGAAACTTGAGGAGATTTACATCCGGAGCAGGTGAAATAATACCTGAGGATTTAACTAAATTCTTATAAAAGTAATAAGACAAACAGCATCTACTTTATTTGTGAAAGAGCATATGAAAGGGCGTAAACAGGTGATGGAGATACAAGAGCAAAAAATAGAAGATTTTAAAAACAGGAAAGGAAAACTTCCTTTAGTACATTCAATATATTCATTGGAGGTGTTTTTAAAGATGTCACACTCAAAGAGTTCAGAGTCAAGAGAGAAAGTTGAAGATGATAACTCTGAAGATGAAGAAAAGATTGATTTCGGCAGATTTAACAGGATAAAGGATAAGTTTAAAGAGTTCACAAAAAGCAAAAAGAGAAATGAACATATTATCACAGCGACGCTCATCCTTTTCCTTCTTATACTTACTTTGTATGTAAGAGTCCTCCCTTTAAAATTAGAGGTTACTAATTCCTGGGCAAGAAGCAGTGTTTATAATTACATAAAAAACAATATGGAGAGCAAAATAAATCAACAATATCCAAACCTCCCAGACGAGCAGAAAAAACAGATGGTAAACAATAATTTCAACCAACTGCTTCAGGACAAAAAACAAAGAGCAGACATTGAAAATCAGATAAAATTTACATCTGATTATTTTAAACAGCAATTTCAATACACAGATAACAACAAAACATACACATTTTTGGGTGATATTGATTCTTACTACTGGTTAAGATTCTCAAGAAATCTAGTTGAAGAGGGTCATTATTGCGACGAGACAGTCAACGGTACATGCTACGATAATCATATGTTAGCCCCTCTCGGTGTGAAGACAAAAGAGAATATTCACCCTTATATGATATTCTACACTTATAAAATAATGAAAGTTTTCAACAAATCAATTGATTTAATGCAGGCATCTTATTATGTTCCTGTAATATTGAGTTTACTCATAACTATTATTGCGTTTCTTATTGGATATAAAATCGCGGGAAATGTTGGGGGATTCTTCTCATCCTTAATACTTGCAGTTAATCCTTTTTTTATAAGAAGAACAGCTGGCTCTGATAATGACATTTACAATATACTCTTCTCCTTGCTTATAATCTGGGCAGTTTTATACGCCTTTGAAGGCAAGAGTAAAAAGTCAAGAATAACATATTCAGTGCTGGCTGGCTTTTTCGTCGGCTTATTTACCTTCGCATGGTCTGGCTGGTGGTTCATATATGACATAGTTCTTGGAAGTATGGTACTTTACCTGCTTTATTTAATTGCTATGAAACTCATTAAGAAGAAAGGGAAGAAGATTCTCTTTAAGGAACTGTTTAAGATAAATACAATGAAGAATGCCCTTATAATAATACTCTTATTCTTCTTGTCTGCAGGGCTCTTTGTAAGTTTATTCTCTAGTTTTCATAGTTTTATAGGAGGTCATTTAAGTCCAATACGAATGAAATCATTAAAAACAGTTGTTCATGGAAATCTCTGGCCTAATATTTATACAACTGTGGCAGAGCTCAACCCGGGAACCTGGAAAGATATAATAGGGGCAACAGGTGGATTTTTCAGTTTTATAATAGGTCTTATTGGAATTATTATGCTGGCTTTGTTCAAGAGGGATAAGGAAGGTAACTTCGACATAAAGATTTCATTAATATTAATCCTGTGGTTCTTTGCTTCGATATATGCGAGTTTGAAAGGAGTCAGGTTTATCGTACTTTTAATACCTGCATTTGCAATTGCATTTGGCTCTGCATTTGGATTATTGTACAACCTAACAATGAAGTACTCAAAATCACTCGGACTTGACAGGAGAGTGTTGAGTTTGTTATTAATAGGTATATTCCTCTCACTTATGATAACACCTGTTAAGGCAGGAATTAATACTTCAAAAACATATATACCAAACATAAACAAAACATGGTATAATACTTTGCTTAACATAAAGGAAAAAACAAGCAAAGATGCAATATTAAATTCCTGGTGGGATTTTGGACACTGGTTTAAGTATGTTGCAGATAGGAGAGTAACATTAGATGGCGCAAATCAAAATTCACCTCCAGCATACTGGCTTGGAAGGATATTAGTTACGGATAATGAAGATGAGGCAGTAGCTATCTTAAGAATGCTTGACTGTGGTTCAAACAATGCGTTTAATGAAATAGACAAAAAGAAAAACAACACAAGATTAAGTGTTGAATTGTTAAGGAAAATCCTGCTTCTAGATAGAAACAATGCAACCAAACTTCTCAAAAAAGAAGGTTACGACGATGAGGAGATTACGACAATTCTAAATGACACCAAGTGCCAACCCCCAGAAGATTACTTTATAACGAGTGATGATATGATTGGAAAAGCAGGGGTCTGGGCTCATTTCGGATTATGGAACTTTACAAGGGCAGAGATTATGTTAAAAGTGAAAGATGGAGGAAGACAAGAAGCCATAGATTTCATGATGAACGATTTGAATTATTCAAGAACAAAAGCAGAGAGCACTTATAATGAGATTATTTCCTTAACAAAAAGAGAAAGAGAGAATTGGATATCTAAATGGCCTGGTTTTGTATCCACCTATGGTTCGTGCAGAGTTAACGGCACAATAATTGATTGTTATAACAACTTAAACAAGAACACTATACTGACTAGGTTGAACTTATTGAACTTAGATGTAAGCATACCCACAAGTCAGGGAGAGATACATCCAAAATCTGTTGTTATATATCATAATGGAGATGTCAAAGAGAGAAAATTCGAGAAAGCAGGATTGGATTTATCCTTTGTAGTTATAATAGACAATGGAAAAGTAAATTCACTCTACTGCTCTGAAGAACTGGCAAGGAGTATGTTTACGAGATTATACTTCACGAATGGAGTGGGGTTAAGACATTTCAGGTTATTTGACAATGAGATGAATAGAGCCCTGGGAACAAGGATACTTGTGTGGAATATAAGCTGGCAGCCGATGAATACAACAATAAGAAACAACAGCATAGTAAAAGTGGATTACATTGGCTATTTTGAGAATAAGACAATCTTTGACTCTTCAATAATCAACTGGAAAGAAATGAACATAAGCCCTGACTCTAATCTCAGCAGTTTCTGGTTCGATAAGCCATTGGAGTTCAAAATCGGAAAATCTGAGGTCATACCTGGATTTGAGAAGGGGATTATAGGAATGAAACAGGGCGAAGAGAAAACGATAGTCGTCACTCCTGATGAGGGCTACAAAGTAGGGGATTTAGCAGGTAAGTTACTTTACTTTAAGGTTAAAGTGATATCTGTTAGATAATAAATGTTATTACTTTCTTGTTTATTTATTTTATTAGTGTCATGCTTGACCTTGAATATATTTATCCCCCCTTTCTATGCTGTCAAACGCCCTTCTAATTTCCTTTCCAATATACAATGCGTGTGACGGGAGCATAAATGCAGATATGCCCTTTAAGTAGTTGTATGCACTCCTGAAATCGTTGAATTCCTCTTTGGAGAGTATTTTATTATGGTCTGGAGTTCTATGCTCAATAATTATTTTATCCTTCTCTTGATAAACAAGGATATTACCTATAATATCTGGAATAAAAGAAGAGAATATTTGGGGAGAATACTTCTTGAGGATGTTGTTAACATAATTAAAGTCATGTTCATACATATGTGCAGAAACAGAGACAGTACTGACAAACCCCACTTTATAATCAGTTCCTGCTATCTTATTAATCTCCTCTGTTATGTACTCAGCAAGTCTTATCTGTCCTATCATGTTTGCAGGCCATCCCTTAACCATATCATTGCTTCTGATTAGGCATGTATGATTGTAAAGATTATTGGTTATTATCCCCTGGACAGCTATAATACACGGGGGAAGGGGAGAGTTCATATCCCTGCCATATTCCCATGTAAAAGCAATGCCCCTCCTTGAATAGGGGGTCTTTGCCAGCCTCTTAATCAAAAAATCAATCTGGTCTCCTCCTTGTCTGTGATTTCTCAACCTCTCTCCGTATGTGTATTCAACACCGTCTGGTTTTTTAGGAGTTAAAACCTCTTCAATGTGCTTTCTAAAATCGTCTATAGAAAAACCCTCATTAAGAAATCCCTTCTCTATCTCATACCTCCTGTCTTTGTTTTCTCTAAGGTCTATACTTACACTCAGATTTATTACTTCTTTTTGTGATTCGCCGTATTGAGAGTTTTTTAGGACTCCAAAACGATAAATGAGGTTAAGGATTTTTATCCATGCCCTAAAAACAGAATTCTCATAAACCCTCTGGTTTACAACAGGATAAGGCCATGATGAAACTCCTATGTTCTCCTCTATTTTCAAACTCATTTTCTCCCTCTTTGAAACAATGTTCTTAGTGTAGTTCTCTTCAATCGCTCTAATGAGCGAGTTGTAATCATTCTTCTTTGCTTTATCTCTTAAATCAACCATTTTGATGGTTTCAACAATAATTTTGGCCTTGTTATTATCAACCCTTAGATTATCAAGCTTCTTCTTGACAAAAATCCCAGCAAGGGCTTTTCCAGAATCTGACAGGTCTGCTCCATACACTATAATTGTGTCAATTGTGTTCAGCTCTGCAAATGTTTTTATCATATGACTTATTCCTGACGGGGTGTACAAAGTGCCGATTATAGCTATCTTATTCCTTACTTCTTTGGGGAGTAAACTTAGAACAAAGTCCTTCTTTGTCCAGAGAGTGCAGACACTCACATTTGACTCTGGATTAATTAAGAGGATATTCTTCTGCATATTAATCTACTGTAAAGCAGCATAATTTAAAAGATTATGTGACATAAAAAGATTGTTTTATTATCCTAATATTTAATAATATAAGATAACATAAAACAAGTGGTTTAAGAGGTCTATTAGAAAAAGCAAGAGAATATTAGAAGGCGGGAGAATACGAAAAGGCAAGAAAAGAGGGATTGATGCATAGACCTGCGTGTGAATAGTTGTA